>JBJMLY010000510.1:0-6241 GCA_045805025.1 Cytophagaceae bacterium
CGGCATCCTACACGAATCCATTCTGGGAAAATCGCTCAGGCATATTTTAGCGGTTTCAGGAATGGATACGGATTTTAAAAATCCTTTTATCACCAACTTTGAAGAAAGAGATGAGGCCTCTTTATCAATACGCTCTTATTTTGAACTGAAAGGGAATGAGACCAAAAATATTCGTTGGAAATGGAATCTGGGCATCGAGTGGCAGAAAACGAATTCCGGCATTTCAAATTACGGAAACAGAAATGGGGTCAAAGATACCATTCAGTCTTCCGACCGGATCAAAGCCCGGCAATATTTCTGGTTCAGCCGCTTTTCTGCAGACATTCGTGAACGGCTAATCCTGGAAGCAAGCCTTAGCCTCAATAATTATCAATACAGATACCTGAATAATTTTCCTGTAGCTGAAACAGCATTCAGGCTTAAACGATTCAGTCCGCAACTTATGCCCAAGCTTTCTACCTCCTTTAAAATTTCAGAAGGGCTCCTCTGGCGAAGCTCCGTGAGCCGAGGTTATTCCCCTCCCACCATTGCCGAAGTAAGGCCCTCCGACAATAATTTATACGCGGACTTAAAACCGGAAGCCGGCTGGAATTATGAAAGCGGCTTGCGGGCAAAGACGGCAAGCGAGCGATTTTATATAGACCTCACCTTCTTTTATTATCAGTTGCAGAATGCCATTGTGAGGAGAGTAAACAGTCTGGGTGCTGATTATTACGTGAATGCCGGAGGCACCCAACAAAGCGGTGCGGAGGTTCTCAGCAGACTTCAGCTATTGCCTTCCCGTGATGGTGGTCTTTTCAGAAAACTTGAATTAAGGAACAGCATTACCCTCTATCATTTTAAATTCAGCGACTACCAGAATGCTTCTGCTGATTACTCGGACCACTGGCTCACAGGCGTTCCTCCGCTCAGCGTCGTTTCCAGTATTAGCACAGAAGCCGGAAGGCATTTGTATCTGTTTATTCAGCATACTTATACAGACCGTATACCCTTGAACGACGATAACTCAGTCTATGCAAGTTCCTGGCATTTACTACAGGCCAAAGCAGGATGGAAATTCAACCTGAAAATCCAGGCAGAACTATTTATCGGCGCCGACAATATTCTGAACCAGCGCTACAGCCTGGGCAATGACCTGAATGCTCTGGGAGGAAGATATTACAATGCGGCTCCTCCACGGAATTTCTATGCAGGAATGAATATGGAGTTTTAATGAAATGGCAAGATAACGGTAAAGACCGAGCCCTGCCCCAATATACTTTCTGCTTTGATCTCTCCGCCCAGCTTTTGAACCGCCAGCTTGACCAGATACAGGCCAAGCCCTGTTGCGTCTTTGGAGTCTTCGTTGGCTCGGTAGAACATATTGAATACATTCGGCAATTCCTTTTCCCCGATTCCCTGTCCGTTGTCCGAGAACCGCATAACCAGAAAATGACCTTTCTCTTCGATCTCGATTTTCAGGTATGATTCCTTTTTCTGATCCCGGTACTTAACTGCATTTTCAGCAATGTTCTGATAAATGCACATGATGGAAAAATAATCGGATTTAAATGGCTGACGGATGTCTATGCTCTGCTCGATCCGGATATTTTTTGAAGCCTGTATGAAAAGCTCCGCGCTGCAAACCTGACGGTTGATGTCCTGAAAATTAATCTTCTCATACCTGTTTTCAGTTTGCTTGAGTTTGGAGACAGAATCAAGGTCGCTGATGTTTGATTCCATCACAGCAAGGCTATCGCGGATAAGGTTGTAGATCTCGCCATGATTTACATTTTTATCCATCTCCGCCAGGTTACAAAGACCCTTAATTGTTTTCAAAGGACCTTTCAGATCATGCGAAGCACTGTATAAAAAAAGATTGAGCTCGCCGGACTGCTCTTCGAGAAGTTTATTCTGAACAGTCACCAGTTCGGTGCGCTGCGATACCAGCATCTCGAGCTCCTTGTTCATCTGTTCCTTTTTGAAATTATCAAGGCGCATACGCTTAAACCGTTCGGTAAGAGCTGTAGTCATGAAGATGCTTTCTCCGGCAATTCCATAATACATCCCGAAACAACCCAATGCGCTGATCGAAGAGAAACCCATAGCCGAAACATATTGGAATCCATAAGCGATACTGAGCATGCACAAGCCTATAGACATGTATTTCGCATCGGTATAGCCTTTCAGAAAAGAGCGTACCGAAAGCACCGTACAGAATAAGATCACAAATAGCTCTATATGAAAAGTAATGTGGGTGGTATCTTCCAGGGTAAATAACGCATAAAGCGCCCTCACGACGATCAGCAGCCAGATCAGTTTAAATAACCGGCCTTCGGTATCCAGCTTTAAAAAGTACGCTGTGTAGAGCAGGATCGATACGGAAAGTCCGGCCCGGAAAATATTTTTCAGCATATCGGCATATTCTGGATGGTAAGGAAGAAGAAACAGACCATTCCCATCCCTGAAAAGCATATAAAGAGTCTGGCAGATGATAAAGAAAACATAAAAAAGTATCACCTTATCATTCAGAAAAATAAAATTCACGATGCTGTACAGCAACACAAAAAGCATCAGCCCATAGAACAATCCATACAGCATGTATTCTTTGAAGTAATACGCGCTGAAGGTTTCATGCGAATAAAAGGCAAAGGCCAGGTCATAGGAAGATTCATTCCTGACACGGATGTAAACGGTCTTCGTTTCATGGGGAAGAAATTTCAACAGAAAAACCGGCTGCTTATGATGGAAGCGCCTCTCATAAATGCTGATCGTATCCCGGAATCGCTGTGATTCGAATTTTCCGCTATCGGAACCGGCCAGAAAATCAATTTCATCGATGGAATAATTGTACGATACCAGCAGCCATTCCTTAGGCTCGTCATAATCGTTCCTGACCTGGAACCGGTACCAATAGGATTTACCGGGATCCTTATTATAGAAAAAAAGCGTTTTGTTTTTCCCGCTCAATTCCTTCCCGGTGGATGTATGCGGATCAAACGACTCCATGCCCACAAAATAAGTGCTGTCGACCAGGTAGATTTTATCTTCATCCTTGAGAAGCAAGGGTGATCTGGGAACAGAGAAAGCATCTGCCGAATACATCAGCATTAAAAAGAGGATGACCTGCCCTGTTACGATGCGCTTATGCATATTCTATGTGCTGCGATGATCTTTAAAAAGTACGGTACCCCCGCTGACAGACCAGATTCTGTATCCCGTCTCAGAAAGATATGGCAAAATTTCGCTGTTTTTAAAATTGTCGGTACCGCTGATGCTCTCCTCTACCAGCAAAAGTTCGGGCCTGAATTTTTTCCAGTCATTCGACTTCAACACCTTCAGGTCAAAACCTTCGACATCCACGGACATAAAATCAATTTTCTGACCGGCGGGCAAATATTTTTCAAGCACAGATTTTAACGTATAAGTATCCACGATTTTCTTTTCGCAGATGCTGAAATCCGGATGCGAAGCCCATTCTTCGGCATGCTTCTGCTCAAAAGTATTCAGAGCCGGCTCATTGAACATATAGTACTGCAGTTTCCCGGGCTCTTCGCTGATGCCTATATTGAGATTGATATCAGCAGGACGAATCTGCCGGAACATGTCGAAATGGTCGGGATTAGGTTCAATATTAATGCCTCTCCAGCCTTTTTTATAGAAGGCATAGGTATTTGAATACTTTATCGGTTGAAAAGCGCCAACATCTACAAAAAAGCCTTTCTGCTTATCTCCGAAATACCGCCCGATCGCCAGATCTTCTCCCTGTTGTGAATAGCTCAGAACTGCCTTTCCCTTTTTAAGATCTTTTAAAACGCCAAACCACGTATTTTTTCCGCCTGGCATTAAATCAATAAACTTCATGCGATGAGATTTTTATTCACAGGGAAGATACAAGTATTTATGTATGAACTGAAATTAAAACCATTTTAAAAATTCAGCGTTTAAAAAGCTTTTACAGTTCCCTTACATTTTTTCCACTCTTGACCTCATTTTTATGACAAAAGGACTTTGGCTTTACTTTGACGTTCCATATGCAGAAGGCGCGAATGCGATGCGTGCATTATTCGGCTATTCGGATGACAATAAAAATATCCAGGTGATTTCAATTGAAGGCTGCAAAGATATTCCCGACGCTGTTTCGAAAGCAGAAGCAGAAGCCACTCAGAAGAAAATAACAATAGATCATTCCCTGGTGCTGGTAATTCCTCTTGACGACCGCATGGGACTTGCATGGCCTGTCAGGGAGATGGCAGACAATAAGAAATATGAATTTTCAAGGCACATACCTTCAAATCAGTTTCCGGCACCGGCAAAGCTGATATTATATTCGGCATACAACAACGGCAGCCGGGAAGTCACGATGGAAAAAGAAGTAGCACAGCAGAAAATTCACGAACTCAATGAACAAGCGAAACAGGAATTTTCAGGCGGCGACATGCTACCCGTCATGACCCTTCTCAGGCATGCGATGAGCCTTTCCGTACAGCATTTCGGCTGGACGCATCCTCTCACGGGCTTTACGCTCCGCAATCTCATGTACTGTTTCAGAGGTACCGGAAACGGCGACAATGAGTTTGAAGGTAAATTTCTCGTGCTGCAGATGATCGAAGCTTTCAACGCTTCTCCTCCTTCCAGGACTTCGTGGCAGGATTCGGATTTTATCCTCGAACACATTGCCGATAACCTGAATGCCATGCAGGAAAGCGAGCTGGCAGCTTCTTTACAGAATCTTCCTATGATCTGATTGCCCGGAAATTTAAAAAAATGACTAATTTTAGAGCAGCATCAGTCTACCCCTATGAAAAACGCTCTACACCTGTTCAGGATCATCGGAATCGCAGAAGGAATCTCATACCTTTTACTTTTAGGAGTTGCCATGCCCCTTAAATATTACGGAGGATATGTTTCTGCGGTGAAATATCCAGGCTGGGCGCACGGCCTGCTGTTTATTTTATACCTGCTTACTCTCGCTTATGTAAGCTTTGCCAGAAAATGGTCCATGGGCAGAATATTCATAGCCTTTATCGCCTCTCTGCTGCCCTTCGGAACCATTCTGCTGGATTCCCGCCTGAAGAAAGAAGAGCAGGAAATCGGCACGGTTTAATCCGGAAAACTTCATTTTTTTATTCCTCATAGATTGAGACGCGGATAAATTTCCAAAAATCCCGCTCAGATCCGCTTTTAACCTTTTAAAAAGACGGACAGAATTTATAAATCCAGCGTATGTTAAGACGATCATCCTTCTCCTAAAAGGAGAAGGACAAAGGATGAGGCAAATAAAAAAGACCTTAACTTACGCGACATGGCAGAATTTATACAAAGCCAAGAACAAAATAGAAGAAAACAGGTTGATTTAGATAAATCTAAGAAGTTGGACTATTATGGAAAACCAAATCATCACTAAGAATACGGAATTAAAGCCATCAGATATAATCAGAAATCCTGCAAAAGGTAAAATATTCAGAATCGATACCTATCAGGGAAATAAGGAAACATTTAAAATCTATCCATGGCCTGTTAAATCGAGCAAGGATGACTTTTATATCGTGGTCAAGAAAGACAACCTGATCGCGAAAAAATGGGAACTTATGTCGAAAGAGGAATTGAAAACGGCCGAAAAAGAAGCAGAGATTGAAATGCCGGACGACAGTCAGAATCTCTTTATCAAAGAAGGCAGACAAAGCAAGGAAGACAATTATTAACAGCCCTTAAAATTATAAAAAAGCTGCTACCTGAACGGGTCAGCTTTTTTTGTGCTCATCCCGAAGAACAGATTATAAAACTCTTTTACATAGGAAATCTTTTCGCTAAATTTAGAATACATCCTATGAAAAGAATTGGCTATGCAGACCTGCCTTTACATGGCGGACATGTACCACCCTGGCTTGCGCAGAGAATGTCCACGCTGGGCGGGGCAATTGTCGAAGCCATCGTCATGGATTACGGCAAATCGGAAGTCCTGAGGCGGCTCAGCGATCCCTTCTGGTTTCAGTCTCTGGGTTGTGTAATGGGTATGGACTGGCATTCGTCGGGGATTACTACCTCGGTAATGGGTGCCCTGAAAAAAGTACTCAATCCTCATTCACGCGAACTCGGAATTTATATATGCGGAGGGAAAGGAAAATATTCCCGGCAAACTCCCGCAGAACTGATCGGAATTGCCGAAAAAACCGGACTTGACGGCAACAGCCTGGTAAGATCCAGCAAGCTTACGGCGAAGATCGATAACAATGCCATACAGGATGGCTTTCAGCTTTAC
>JBJMLY010000511.1:0-2587 GCA_045805025.1 Cytophagaceae bacterium
GCTGATAAGTCCCTGGCTGAAATTATTCTCCGGCAGAAAAGCATTTCGCAGGGTTGAGGCTGATAGTTTTATTTTTCCTTCGGAAGAAGCCGCCGAAGGAATTATCCGGAACGTAAAATTTTTCTCGGCACCTTTGGACGAAAGGTTGAATGTATATAAGGCAGGTTCACACTTCCAGCCAGCCGGAAGCTCTGCTGTCAGTGTGCCTGAAATTTCCGAAATGCCTGACTTGACGCTTACTTCAAGCTCTTTGGACGAATTGTCGGCGAAGACGAGCAGTTTCTCATTGCTGCTGATGAACAAAGCCGGAGTAATTTCGAAAGGCCTGTATTGCTCGCCTTTTACCGGATCTGTTTTCTTGTACACCACGGGAGTTTTGTAAACGATGACTTTTCCTTTCACCGAGACGGTAAACTCTACTTCTACGGCGGGAGGATTTTCGGGCAAGCCGATGAGCAGCTGGTCGTTTACCGTAAACATGCCTTTGCTGCCTTCATCTCTCAGCCAGTAGGGCTGCGTGTAGGGCGTATTTATAGGAATGCTGATTCTGGTGGAATGGACGTTGGAAATATTTTCTTTCAGAGAAAGATTTAAAGTCGTGTCTTTTAACGCCGGCAGGTAAGAAATTTTCTGAAGCTCTGCCGGTAAGGAGGTTCTGTTGATGACTTCAATATTCACCTTCAGCGACTGGCCAGGCACGGCGCTGTAGTCGGAGGCTACCGCTTCGGTCCAGAGACCCAGACAGGCTTTGATCACATGCTCCAGCTCGTCGAGCTTCACTTTTTTCCAGTAACTGTCGGGCAGAGTCCGCATGGCCTCTCTGGCCTCGAGCAGCACATCGATGGAAGCGGCCGGATTGCGCGGGTCAAAGTTCTGTGCGGCTTTCTGAAGGAGAACGCTTACTTTTTCCGCTCCCGCAATCCGTGACCAGCTGGCATCGACGTCTTCAAAAATATCGTTAGTTGCTTTGGGTCCTTTTGTATGCTCCAGGTATTCGGGCGCGGTGCCGCGAACGCCTCCCGATCCGAAGCCCTGGCTTTTATGCATGCTGCGGCTGCGGGCGGCAATTTCGGTGTACGATTCCCCCAGCGTGGCATTGTAGGTTCCCACATCGATTTTCATCAGGCCTTCGGTCTTGAAATCTTTCTCGCTTCCGTAGAACCACCAGTTGGTGTTCCACAGCAGTCTTTTCGCCTGCCAGACTTCCACGTATTTTAATTGTTCGGGAAAACGGGTAGGGTCGGCGGCGGCATCGAAAGCCTCAACGGCCAGGATGGCAGAAGCGGTATGGTGCCCGTGCGTTTTTCCAGGTTCCGTATTAAAGCGGGTGATCATCACATCGGGCCTGAATTTACGGATGGCCCAGACCATATCGGCCAGCACTTTTTCCTTATCCCAGATCTGGAAGGTCTCGTCGGGATTTTTGGAGAACCCGAAATCTTTGGCCCGGCTGAAGAATTGTTTTCCTCCGTCGACCTTCCGGGCCTGCATTAGTTCCTGGGTGCGGATAAGCCCGAGCTGCTCATAAAGTTCGGAGCCGATCAGGTTTTGTCCGCCGTCTCCCCGTGTCAGGGAGATATAGGCAGTATTGTATAATTTTTCGCGTGTAAAGTAAGTGATCAGGCGGGTGTTTTCGTCGTCGGGATGGGCGGCGATATAAAGTACGCTTCCCAGCACGTTCAGCTTTTTCAGATCCTGAAGGATCTGTGCTGAGTTGTATTTCTCATCCGGCTGTGCCGAAACATTCGCAGACAATAGAAAAGAAGCACATGCGATAAACAGAACAGTAATCTTTTGCATAAACAAATAAGGGTATGTATGCAAATTAGGAGAACTTGCCGAGAAATAATAAAGCGCTCTGTAAAACTCCATTTTCAACGCCGAATTCTAGATCGGAAGCAGATAATGGCCAGTCTCAGATGTTTATAGAATTATTTATTTTCTCATTTATAATAATGCATCGGAAAGCATCACAGAATAGAATTTTCCCACCATAATACCATTAAAATAGCCGTAGAAACACATTTTTACAGGCGTAATAGTATCCGTAATTTCCACGTAAATCACTTATAATGAGTAGGTTTTAAAAAATGTCCCTGAATACGCCTCAAAAACATGAATAATTTCATAACCTTTTTTTAATACGGCCGGTTAATCTGGTATCGCTTGCTCTTTTTTCACCGTTACTTATATATAATATAAAATGTTTAATGATTGATTGAGCAGCCGGAAACAACATGAGTACATTCGGATCGATATTATTGGTGGACGATGATCATATCGCTAATCATCTTCATGAACAGCTTATTACCAGGCACAACCTGGCTTCCAAGATTTTCATTGAGTCCAATGGAAAAGACGCTTATGCGCTTATTGAAAACCGGTACCGCAGTGGGAAAAGCCTTCCCTCGCTGATCATCCTGGATATTGATATGCCTGTACAGAACGGATTTGATTTTCTGGACAACCTTCTGGCTTCCGATCTGCTGGCCGTCAAAAATATTCCCTTGGCCATCCTTACCAATTCTTCACATCCCGATGACATGGAGAAAGTAAAGCAGCGCGGCAATTTTGTCTATGTGACCAA
>JBJMLY010000512.1:0-4110 GCA_045805025.1 Cytophagaceae bacterium
GCATACCGGTGCAGAAGCACATTTTGCGGTTTTTGCTCATGAGGATCTCATAATTTACACAGCCGGCACAGCCTTTCCAGAATTCCTCGTCATCGGTGAGCTCTGAAAAAGTGACAGGTTTATAGCCCAGGTCGGAATTAATTTTCATGACGGCAAGGCTGGTGGTAAGTCCAAAGAGTTTGGCTTCCGGATATTTTTTGCGTGTTAACTCGAAGGCTTTCTCTTTTATCTTTGTTGCCAGTCCGTCTTTTCTGAACTGAGGCGAAACGATAAGTCCTGAATTAGAGACATATTTGCCATGTCCCCAGGTTTCAATATAGCAGAAGCCGGCAAACTCACCTTTTTTGGTGGTAGCGATAACCGCTTTGCCTTCCTGCATTTTGGCTTTAATGTATTCGGGATTACGTTTAGCGATACCTGTGCCCCGTACCTTGGCACTTTCTTCCATTTCTTTACAAATGGCTTCCGCTAAGACTTTATGTTGTTCCCCTGCAACTTGAATAATAAATCCTGACATCCTTATTAAACTGAAATTCGATTGTTATTGAATAATTTGTGAGAGAGAGGTATTAACCTCAGATGTGGAAATTACCGCATAGGTAATTATGAAATCAGGTCGGCCTACGGCCTGGGGAAGTAACTGCATGGGAATAATCTTCCAGTCCCGGTGCCGGGAGAGGAAATCATTTTCTGGATATAGAACTTAATATTTTCCATGCTTATACAAACTTAGCTTAAAATTCTTTTTTTACAAAAATTGTTCCATTAATAAATGGTTTCTGAGCGATGCCTTCCTGCGGCAGTATATATCAGTTTCCTGGTTTTCATGCCCGTCTCTCTGAAATCGATTCTTTACTAATGACTTCTAAATACCTTATTATTTATAAATAGTCCAATTACATCCACAACAATTATTGAAATTTAGTTATTTTTATTTGTAATAATTGCATGAATAAATTCACTAAATTATAAAAAATATATTTTAAATTATATATTTGCTCAAACAATGATCCTATGTCATGGTTGTTGTTTAAGGTTTTAAAATTCACCCTATTTTAACAAAAACAGATATGAAAACACGTGCTTTACTTTTATTCATTCTGCTGCTGACAGCTGGTTTAAGCTTTGGCCAGACCTATCCATTTCCTCAGAACAAAGTCTACAGCTTTGGAATGATGCCTTCCAACCGCAGCGGTTCAGATGCTTCTGCGGCCTACAGCACCTGGAAGACTAATTTCCTATCCGCCTGCAGCAACGGACGGTACCGTGTAAAATTCGATGATCCTAATCAGACCGTGTCTGAAGGTATCGGATACGGCATGCTGCTTTCGGCATACGCAGGTGACAGGAGCGTTTTTGATGGATTATGGCTTTTTTATAAAGACAACAGAAACGGGAATGGTGTCATGAACTGGAAGATCGGAGGCTGCTCAGGAACGGTTGGCGCAAACGGAGCGACCGACGCTGACGAAGATGCCGCTATGGCTCTGATCGTAGCTCATTACCAGTGGGGAAGTACAGGTTCTGTCAACTATCAGGCAGACGCCAATGCTTTGATCGCTGCCATTAAATCCAAGGAAGTAGAAAGCGGTTCTTTTACCCTGAAGCCTGGAGATCAGTTTGGCGGCAGCAGCAATACCAACCCTTCTTATTTTGCTCCGGGATATTACAGGACATTCGGCACCTTCACCAACGATGCAAGCTTCTGGAACAGCGTGGCTGCCCAGACTTATACCATTATTAATAATAACCTCAGCGCTCACAATGCAGCGGGCGGACTCGTGTCGGACTGGTGCCAGGCAAATGGCGCGTATTCACAGGGACAAAATTACAGTTACGACGCCTGCAGAACTCCCTGGAGAATTGCAGTGGATTATGCATGGTATGGTACAGCCAGCGCAAAAACTTATATAAAGAAATCTTCTGATTTTGTCAGAGTGAACCTGGGAGGCTCTCAGAATATCAAGGACGGCTATAATCAGAATGGATCAGCTATAGGACAATGGCATAACAGCGCTTTTGTCGGTGGCTTCGCTTCTGCCGCTCTGGGCGGCGATGTCCAGGCGCATCTTGATAATTCATACTCGGATCTCAGAGGGCTGAACGATGCTGGTTCTTATTTTAATCAAACTCTCAAGACTTTATACCTGTTCCTGCTTACCGGAAATTTTTACCTGCCGGGCGGAACAACTTCCACGCCTCCTCCCCCCACGCAGACTCTTTCACCTTATGGAGGAACAGCAGCGGCAATTCCGGGCAGGATTGAAGCAGAAAAATATGATAATGGAGGAAGTGGTTTAGCCTACAGCGATGCTGATGCAACTAACAGCGGCGGTCAGTTCAGGACCGATGGGGTGGATATTGAAACCACTACGGATGCAGGGGTCGGATATAATGTAGGTTATACTGCAGCAGGCGAATGGATGAAATACTCTGTCAACGTGAGCGCCGCGGGGAAATATGATTTTAAAGCCAGAGTAGCCAGCATGGCTGCCGGAAAATCATTCCATATAGAAATGAATGGTACCAATGTTACAGGTGCGGTCGCCATTTCCAATACGGGAGGATGGCAGACCTGGCAAACGGTTACGGTCAGCGGCATTACGCTGTCAGCAGGCCCCCAGGTGATGAGGATTTTCATGGATACTGATGGCTTTAATCTGAATTACGTGGATATAGCTGCTTCCACTACCACACCACCTCCGGCCAATGTGGCACCTAACGTAAGCATCAGCTCACCGGCGAACAACGCGTCTTTTACGGCCGGTTCTACTATCTCGATCAGTGCCAATGCGACTGACAGCGATGGCAGCATCAGTAAAGTGGAATTCTTTCAGGGCAGCACCCTTCTTGGAACTTCAACAGCAAGCCCTTATACATTTACCTGGACCAATGTACCGGCGGGCAGCTATTCTCTGACAGCCAAAGCGACAGACAATAGCGGGGCCAATAAAACTTCAGCGGCTGTTTCCATCACGGTAACCACACCGGCGCCTGGAAATGTGGCCCCTAGTGTAAGCATCAGCTCACCGACGAACAACGCGTCTTTTACGGCCGGTTCTACTATCTCGATCAGTGCCAATGCGACTGACAGCGATGGCAGCATCAGTAAAGTGGAGTTCTTTCAGGGCGGCACACTGCTGGGAGCTTCGACAGCCAGCCCTTATGCATTTACCTGGACCAATGTACCGGCGGGCAATTATTCTCTCACGGCTAAAGCTACGGATAACGGCGGAGCCACAATGACTTCTTCCGCTGTAAGCATTTCCGTTACCAATCCTGCTCCTCCGCCAACAGGTTCCTGCATCACGGAAGCGGTTCCCAATGCGGCTGATTATGTAGTCCGGAACGACTGGTCTGATAATACGAATGGTTCATCCGTGACGAATGGTACCGGAGCGATGAAGATCACACATCGCCAATGGGGAGAATCTTTCCTGTGGTTGATAGAGGCAAACAAGACAGTGAATGTGGTTAGCGGTAAGACCTATACGATCAAGTTCGATGTTCTGGATGATGCAAATAATCAACTTAGTGCAGTAAATGTTGGTTTTGCTTCCAGCTATGACTGGGCCGGAGCGGTTTTGGCTCAGCCGGCCGCAACAGCCTCAGCCGGATATTCGTCAAGCGCTTATACCAGCAAGACTGTCACAATCACGGCAACTTCTACGCAGGCCGTACGACTGGCTCTTAAGCTTAACTGGTCTGCCCAGCCGAATCTGGCGGTGAATGTGAATATTAAGAACATCTCCATCTGTGAATCGGGGTCGGCCAGGTTTGCTGTTAATTCAGGGATGAATGCAGTTAATGCCAATGCTGTCTTCCCGAATCCTTTTCAAGGGCAAACAGCCATGACCATCAACACTTCTGAGACAATGCCTTTAAGCATGAAGATCATGGATATGAATGGAACACTGATCTTTGAATCAAATGAATATTCAACGAATGAAAAGATCCCTGTAGGTGAAGGACTGAAACAAGGTATTTATCTGCTGCAGGTTTTATACGGAGATCAGGTAAATGTTTATAAATTAATGAAAGATTAAGCTGCTTACTTTAATTCCACCACCAAAATTAAAAGTTCCGTCTTCTACGAGGATGGACCTTTTA
>JBJMLY010000513.1:0-23680 GCA_045805025.1 Cytophagaceae bacterium
AAGAGCTGCATATCCTGGATCTTGAAATTGCTAAATACGATCTCAAAACCCTTCCTAAAGAACTGCTGGCTACGGCCAAGCAGAAGGGCTATGCAGACCGCCAGATCGCTCACCTGCTTGATTGTCTGGAAAGTGAAGTGTTTGCCAGACGTCATGAACTCGGAATCAAACGTGTTTACAAGCTGGTAGATACCTGCGCGGCCGAATTTGAAGCGAAGACTCCTTATTATTATTCAACCTTTGAAGGTGAAAATGAATCGATCCCATCCGACCGCAAAAAAGTAATCGTGCTGGGTTCAGGACCCAACAGAATCGGACAGGGCATTGAATTTGACTACTCTTGTGTACACGGAGTTCTGGCTGCCAAGGAATGCGGGTACGAAACCATCATGATCAACTGCAATCCGGAAACCGTATCGACCGATTTCGACATTGCCGATAAGCTGTATTTCGAGCCGGTATTCTGGGAGCATATATACGACATCATCCTTCATGAAAAACCCGAGGGTGTTATTGTGCAGCTGGGCGGACAAACGGCGCTGAAGCTTGCCGAGAAGCTGGACCGCTACGGCATAAAAATCCTGGGTACAACTTATAAAGCGCTTGACCTTGCCGAAGACAGAGGGAGCTTCTCTTCCTTGCTGAAGCAGAACAATATTCCTTATCCTGAATTCGGAGTGATCGAAGATGCCGAGCAGGCGCTCGAGCTTTGCAGAAAGCTGAAGTTCCCATTGCTTGTACGCCCTTCTTATGTATTGGGCGGACAAGGCATGAAAATCGTCATCAACGAGCAGGAGCTTGAACAGCACGTAGTAAACATTCTTCGCGACATCCCTGACAATAAAGTCTTGCTGGACCATTTCCTTGACAATGCTATTGAAGCCGAATCCGACGCCATCTGCGACGGCGAGGATGTTCACATCATCGGGATCATGGAGCATATTGAACCTGCCGGCATCCATTCCGGAGATTCTTATGCTGTACTCCCTCCTTTTGACCTGAGCGAGAAAGTCATGAAGCAGATCGAAGACCATACCAGGACCATTGCCAAGGCGCTTAAAACGGTAGGACTTATTAATATCCAGTTCGCCATTAAGAACGAAATCGTGTATGTGATCGAAGCGAATCCACGCGCTTCCCGCACGGTACCTTTCATCTGCAAAGCCTACAGAGAACCTTATGTGAACTTTGCGACCAAAGTAATGCTTGGTGCGAAAAAGGTAAAGGACTTTACATTTAAGCCTTATAAAAAAGGCTATGCGATTAAAATCCCTGTTTTCTCATTCAATAAATTCCCGAATGTGAACAAAGAACTCGGGCCGGAAATGAAATCAACGGGAGAAGCTATTTATTTTATTGATGACCTACAGGACGATTTCTTTATAAAAATTTATTCGGAACGGAACTTATATCTGAGCAAATAAGATTAAGGGAATATGGGCTTATTTAAGGTTATATTTTATATCATTTCTATTTATCTGATCATAAAATGGGTGGTCGGACCTATACTCAGAATTCTTTTGCAGAATTACCTTAAAAGTGTGGTGGAAAAACAGGCCGGTCAGTTCCGCCAGCAACAGGCTCCCAAAAAACCCGAAGGCTCCATACATGTCGATTATGTGCCTAAAAATACAAAAAAGCCACATTCCGGAGACTCAGATGGTGAATACATAGATTATGAGGAGGTTAAATAAAATTTGACCTCCTTTTTTTATATAAACAATTGATAATTAATGTATTACTTTTGATTCCGGGTCCTTCTGCTTGACGGTAATTAAAAAAAGGATATATTTGCATTTCGCCCTGTAAAAAAGGGAATTGTACTATTTTAATTCTGGATTCTTAAAGAATGTCGTATAGCAAGATAGTAAGCTTACTTGGCAAGGAAGCTGATTCACTTTTGAAGCATCAGTGCAAGACCATTTCCAAAGACAGCATCAAAAAGCCGATGCCGGATTATGCCGGAGATTCCTTTGGCAACTCCAACAGAACCCCTCAGGTATTAAGAAGTCTGGCAAACATGTTTGACCATGGCAGGCTTTCAGGCACAGGATACATTTCAATTCTTCCGGTAGACCAGGGCATAGAGCATACAGCAGGCGCCTCCTTTGCGCCCAACCCCATGTATTTCGATCCGGAAAATATCATTAAGCTGGCCATTGAAGGCGGTTGTAACGCCGTGGCAAGCACCTTCGGCACACTGGCCCTTAACTCAAGAAAATACGCTCATAAAATACCATTCCTGGTAAAGATCAATCATAACGAATTAATGACCTATCCGAACAAATTTGACCAGATCATGTTCGGATCAGTAAAGGAAGCCTGGAACCTGGGTGCTGTCGCTGTCGGCGCCACGATCTATTTCGGGGCGGAAGAATCCAACAGACAGCTGGTCGAGGTGGCCGAAGCTTTTGAACTGGCTCATGAGCTGGGTATGGCTACCGTTCTATGGTGCTACACCCGCAACAACGGATTTAAAAAAGATGGGGTTGATTATCATAACTCCACCGATATGAGCAGCCAGGCTACACACCTGGGCGTTACGATTCAGGCAGACCTGATCAAGCAGAAAATGCCTGAGAACAATGGCGGGTTTAAAGCCATAGGCTTCGGCAAATACCATGAGAAGATGTATACCGAACTGAGCACTTCGCACCCCATCGATCTTTGCCGCTATATGGTGGCAAACTGCTATATGGGTAAAGTCGGATTAATTAATTCGGGCGGAGAGTCAAAAGGAAATTCAGATTTAGCAGATGCTGTGAAAACAGCCGTAGTTAATAAACGGGCAGGTGGTGTTGGATTGATATTAGGAAGAAAGGCTTTTCAGAGGCCTTTCAAAGACGGGGTGGAATTACTGCAGTCCGTTCAGGACGTTTACCTGGCGAAGGAAATAGACGTTGCCTGATAAATTGAATTAGTTTTTTTGTACGCTTAAAAGAAAGGATGAGGGATGTCTTGGTTTAAAAGAACAGAAAAAGGAATAAGCACACCGACGGAAGAAAAGAAGGATGTGCCCGAAGGTTTATGGTATCAGTGTCCGCAGTGTAAAAAAGTCCTGCAGTCCACCGAGCATGTGGCTCATGCCTATACCTGCACTGATTGCAACTATCATGCCCGCATAGGCTCCATAGAATATTTCGAGCTGATCTTTGACAACAACGAATTCGTCGAGCTGGACGAGAATATGACTTCCGGAGACCCACTTAATTTCGTGGACAGTCAGCCTTATCCTGACCGTGTCGTATCCTCCCAGAAAAAATCGGGGCTGAAAGATGCAGTTCGTACCGCTTATGGTAAAATGAACGGCATCAGAATCGTGGTGGCTTGTATGGACTTCCGTTTTATCGGAGGATCTATGGGCTCGGTCGTGGGTGAAAAAATTTCCAGAGCCATCGATACGGCACGTATCAAAAAAATGCCTTTTATCATGATCTCCAAAACCGGAGGAGCAAGAATGATGGAAGCCGGATTCTCACTGATGCAGATGGCAAAAACATCCGCAAAGCTGGCCCTGCTCGAACAGGCAAAAATTCCTTATATCTCTTTGCTGACAGATCCCACCACTGGGGGTGTCACTGCTTCTTATGCCATGCTGGGCGACTTTAACATCGCCGAGCCCGGAGCCCTGATCGGCTTTGCCGGACCAAGGGTTATCCGTGAAACAATAGGCAAAGATCTGCCTGAAGATTTTCAGAGCGCCGAATTTCTACTGGAACATGGTTTCCTGGACTTCATCGTGGACAGAAAAGAGCTGAAAACCAGACTGACTGACTTACTGGGAATGCTGAAGTAGTTCTGTTGCTGGTTGTTTGTTGTTAGTTGTCGGGTTTTATTGACAAAATAACTTTAAGGTTTCTGACGTTCATTGGACATGAATGTTATGAAACTTTTTTTATTAGTACTGCTGCTATTCCTGTCTTCTGTTTTTCTGATCAACAAAGCAGCTACTTCCTCCACTGCAATTTCCAATCAGCATGATTCATTACCCGGCAAGAATAAGCAAGTGCTGGACTATGTCATTAAAAACGGCGCGAACATTTCCCCCACCTACGAACAGGCGGTTTGTACGGAACTGGTGATAGGTGTTCTAAAGAACTTTATCGCGCTGAGCACCGAAGACAAAAAGAAAATAAGAATCATTACCAACGAAAATGTATATGCGCTGCGCCTGAATAATTCTCCCATACCCAAGGGCGTTTATCATACCCTGACCAGCTCGGGCAAAGGAACTGCGATCAATCATTTATCGGAAGTCAGACCGGGTGACTTCGTCCAGTTCTGGTACGCCGCCTGGGGACATTGCGGAATTGTGAGCTCGATTGATCAGGATAACAAGACCATGCAGCTTCATTCCTCCTTCCCATCCACCAATGGTTATGGCATTCAGACTTTTGACATTCCGGACGAGTGTTATTTTGTGAGATTGAAGTAAGGCTACATCCAGCCGGAAATATCAGTCTATAGCCCCTCTTGCCACTCAGCATATTTTTCTTTACTTTTCCATTTGATAAAACAGAATTACCCTTGGAAAACTCTAAAAAAGAAGTCCCCGATACCGTGCTTGGTGTTAAGCTGGACGAAGAGGCAATCGCCCGATTAAAAGAAGGCAAAGAAACAGGCCTGATTAAAGGCCTTACCAGCGCCAAGTCAGGAAAAGTTTTTGACGCCTACCTGACATTTACCAGCAACAATACCATACGCTTCCGTTTCCCTCCCAGGGAGAATAAAAAGAAGGCAGAAAAAAGCAATAAAATACCGACTAAGGTGGGGGGTGTCGAGCTTGATGCCGAAGATATCGAGGACCTGGAGAACGGCCGGGAAACCAAGCTCATTATGGGCATTGAAAGCAAGAAGAAAGGAAAATTCTACGATGCCTATCTGAAGTGGAGCCCGACCAAGGGAATCATTTTCAGATTTCCGGGAATGGATTAGTTGCTGGTCACTCGTCATTGGTCATTGGAAAGAAACATTGCTGTCAGCCTGAGCGAAATCTACGGCTTGTACAGAAATGAGCGCTACTTCGACGGACTTTATACAAAACAAAGTGAAGTCTTCAGCATCACACTCAAAAGCCTGCAAACCTTAAACAGCAAACTAACAGACAGTAATTATATTCGATAAAACAAAAAAGCCTGATTCATCATCAGGCTTTTCTTTTACTTTAATTTTATAAAGACTACAATTTCTCATTCGCATTCACTGAGTTCAGATCTTCGAAAGCGATCTTCAACCTGTTCACCAGGGTCTTTTCGCCTTCTCTCAGCCATGTTCTTGGATCGTAGTATTTCTTGTTCGGCTGATCTTCGCCTTTCGGATTTCCGATCTGGCTTTGCAGATACGCTTCGTTCTTTTTGTAGTTATTCAGAATACCTTCCCAGTATGCCCACTGAAGATCGGTATCGATATTCATCTTGATAGCGCCGTAGCTGATGGCCTCTCTGATCTCTTCTCTGCTTGAACCTGATCCACCGTGGAACACGAAGTTCACAGGGTTTTCTTTGGTCTTGAATTTCTTCTGGATATACTCCTGAGAATTTTTCAGGATTACCGGCTGCAGCTTCACATTACCAGGCTTGTATACACCGTGCACATTTCCGAATGCGGCTGCGATGGTGAAACGAGGACTTATTGATAACAGCTCTTCATATGCATAAGCCACTTCCGAAGGCTGTGTATATAACTTCGCGCTATCGACATCTGAATTATCAACCCCGTCTTCTTCACCTCCTGTTACTCCAAGCTCGATTTCCAGGGTCATACCCATCTTCGCCATTCTCTTGAAGTACTCTTTGCATATTTCGATATTCTCTTCCAGAGGCTCTTCAGAAAGATCCAGCATATGGGAGGAGAACAATGGTTTTTTATGAACTTTGTAGAATTCTTCACCTGCAGTAAGTAATCCATCGATCCATGGCAGAAGCTTTTTAGCGGCATGGTCTGTATGAAGGATAACGGCTACTCCATAAACCTCCGAAAGCTGATGTACATGGTGAGCGGCTGAAATCCCTCCGGCAATCGAAGCCTGCTGCTTATCATTTGGCAGTGATTTACCGGCATAAAACTGAGCGCCTCCGTTTGAAAGCTGAATGATCACCGGTGAGTTTACCTCTTTGGCAGCTTCCATTACCCCGTTTATTGAGTTGGTGCTGATCACGTTGACGGCAGGAAGAGCGAATTTATTCTTTTTCGCGGCTTCAAATATTTCCTGAACTTTATCTCCGGTGACAACACCTTTCAGGCTTTGGATTTTTTCGAGCATAGTATTTGACGTTAATTATAAGCAATCCATAAATATAGTAAGTTTTACGTTATATGTTTTACGTTTTAGGTAAAAAAGCTCCCGTTAATCAGGCAGGCTGTTGTTTATAGCCTTAAAAACTTATAACTTATAACTCATAACCTATAACTCCTTTGCGTCTCATAGCACATCCCGTTCTCTGCAATTACTACGTAACCTACCGTTGCAATGCTTCCTGCGGGTTCTGCGATATCTGGGAAAAACCTTCGCCCTACATCACGGAAGAAAACTTCCTCCAGAACCTGAAGGACCTTAAAAAGCTGGGGGTCAAAGTAATTGACTTTACCGGGGGAGAGCCTCTTCTGCATCAGCAGATCGATCGCTTTCTCAGCTTAGCCAAAGAAATGGGCTTTATTACCACGCTTACCACCAATACCCTTTTATATCCTAAAATGGCCGAAAGGCTTAAGGGCTTGATTGATATGCTCCATTTCTCCCTTGATTCTCCGGTCAGGGAAGAACACGATGCTTCCAGGGGCGTGGCCTGCTATGACTTCCTGATCGAATCCATCGGAATTGCATCTTCGCTTTCAGAGCGCCCTGATATACTCTTTACCGTTTTTGAACATAATATTCATCAGATCTCCGAAGTATACAATAAGATCTGTGCACCGAACAACCTGGTTCTGATCCTGAATCCGGTCTTCGAATACAATGATGTCACTACCGGAGGAAAGCTTTCCGAACAGAGTCTGCAGGAATTAAAAAAATGGAGCCGGGCCAAAAATGTGTATATGAACGATGCCTTCATTCAGCTGCGGATTGACGGAGGCAATCATGTTGATAATCCTGTATGCAAGGCTGCCAGTTCTACCCTGGTCATTTCTCCTGAAAATAAACTTCTTCTGCCCTGCTATCACCTCGGACTGGAACAGATCCCGATCGATGGAAAACTGCTAGAGCTTTATCACTCGGAGAAAGTGCAGAAGCTGGTGGCATTGGAAGGGCGTTATCCGCAATGTGAAGGCTGCACGATCAATTGTTATATGCAACCATCGTTTGCCGTAGAGGTCAATAAATACTGGTGGAAAGCGTTACCCAGCACTTTGAAATATACTATGATGAAGGGTACCTGGAAGAAGATGTTTGCCTGATTCAGGGATTCAGTGTCTTCTCGCTTTCATGCTCCAGATTCTTCAGGGTGACTATAAAGGTAGAACCCTGGCGCACCTGGCTTCTCACTTCGATCTTTCCTCCCAGCTTTTCTACGCCGATCCTGGTGATGTGCAGCCCCAGTCCGGAGCCTGATGAACCTGAATTTACCTTGAAGAACATATCAAAGATTCTTGACTGAAGCTCTTCGGGAATGCCAAGACCATTATCTTCAAATTCCATCAGGGCGGAGTTCATATCCGTGCGAATATCGATTTTCAGGAAATTTTTCTCTTTGGAAGGATCCATATACTTGATGGCATTCTCAATCATATTCTGCACGACTGAATAAGCGATTTTTTCATCGGTATAAAAATCACCCCGCTGATCAATATAAATATCGAATTTCATTCTGGCATAGTTGGGCGCATGCTCAAAACTTTTAAGCACTTCAGCGACTGCATGCTTAAAATCAAATTTCGACTTTCCTACCTTCATTTGTTTTACCCGCGTCAGGTTAAGCAATTCGGTAAGCAGATTGTCTAACTTTTTGGTGCTTTTCAGAATCTGATCAAAATACACCTGCGTCTTTTCATCCGGCAGATCCATCTTGCCAACCGTGGTAAGTCCGATAATGGATTTAAGAGGACCTTTGATATCGTGAGATGCCTTGTATACGAATGCGTCGAGCTGCTCATTCTTCTCCTTGAGTTCGCGGGTTCTTTCGAATACTTTTTCTTCCAGTTCCCTGTTCAGCTTATCTTTCAGCGCTTCATTCTCCGTCAGCTGATGAATAGTTTCCATCTGGGCCTTCTCTTTCTCTTTCCGGAAAATTTTAATTCTGTCGGCCAAAGCAAGCGAAAGCAGGATCATTTCCCCGAACACACCGAGGTTGAAACTATAGACAGTCATGAAATTATGACTCAGAAAAAGAATCTGGTTAAGGGCCGAAAGTCCGAAGCCCAGAAAGAGAACGGTAAACGCCAGCACGTAGAAACGTGCAGGCCGGTAGCCCTTAAGCCATATCACTACCCCTGCGTAGAATATGATTCCCAGAGGAATGAGATCTACGGCAATGTTGTAGATGTAATGCCAATCGACCACGATTCCCACTACAAAAAGAATAGTCCGGAGGATCAGAATCAGTATGATAAACTTATCAATCAGGGGAGTATATATTCGGGTCTCAAGAAAGCTTTTGGCATACAGCAGCACCCATACGATCATGGAATACACGGCGATTGGCGGAGCGTAAATATTCAGAGGCGGATAATCATACCAGACGTACTGGAATCCCAGTCCGTCCTGGGAGAGCGCATAAAACGCGATGCTTACCACATAGAGCACATAATAGAGGTATGCATATTCTCCGATAGAGATAAAAAGAAAAAGATTATACAGGATCATCGCGAAAGCAACGCCGTAAAACAAGGCGAGAATAAAATATTCCTTGTTGGAATATTGAATAGAATCATGCGAGGAACGTATGGCGCCTATAAAGCCTACGGGGTGATCGGTAATAACACGCACATAGAATACCTGCTCACCTTCAAGAGAGGGGATGTCAAAAATAAAATTCTTGTGCAGGTATTCTTTTTTATCGAATGGATAAATATCTCCTCCGGTCTTATGGATATATCCTCCTTTTCCGTCCGGTATATAGATGTCGAAATGATCCATCCGGAAGTCGAAGAGCTCAATAATCCAGCGCTTTGTCTCCTTTGATTTGTTGATGACTTTTATCCTGAGCCAATAGGCAGACGTTATATTTACATTGCGCCCGACATAGTCGGGGTTTGGGTAAAATTTACTGTCATAGACACCCGAAGTAATATCCTGCAGCGTAAGATTTTTAGTCTTGTCTTCCAGCATATCAAAATAATCTTCAACCAGGCTATACCGGTCCAGGCTGTCTGTAATAATTACTGGCTTGCCAGCAAATGCTGAAGTTACTGATGCAATTATGAATACAATATGGAGCCAGGCGTGTTTCAAGAATTACGATTATCCTTACTCTAACGCATTTCAATCCAATCGGTTGGATCCAGTGTAAGAAAGAAACAAGGATTAAAGGTTATTTGATCTCGTTCACGTTGTCTTCCTTGACTGGTTCTTCGATCTGGTTTTCGATCTTTCCTCCGCCATCGCCGTTGTTGGGATCGGGATTATTCGGGTCAGTATTTTCAGGGTTGGTTTCTTGCGGAAGATTCTGATCCTGAGTTTCTTCGTAAGGTTCTTCCTGCGGCTTTTTCTTTTTATTCTTCCAGGTATCCGTTCCCTTCGGACCTTCATATGGGGTAGGAGCCGTATGGGTCTTTTTCTTTTTACTCTTCTGGGCAGTAGGTGTATACTGGACTTTCAGGTTGAATGAAATATATCCGTCTTTATTTCCCGGGTCTGCCCTTTTGCTTACATCATCGAGGTAATCCGAAAAAGTAAAACGGTAATTGGATTCGGCAATCACGCTCACTCTGTGAGTTACGAAAACAGAGAGGCCAACTCCTACCGGAATTACGATTCCCCAGCGCGGATATCTTACTCCTTCGTTTGAGCTTGTCAGGCTGTCAGGACTCGCTCCGTATGTGTATGATTTAGGCTTATACTTTAAAAAGCCGATACCCGTCATGATGTAAGGTTTAAGCCGGCCCGGTTTGCTGATCTTGTCCTTTCCTCTCCGCTGAATATCATCGATCAGAAGGAAGCGTCCATAAAGATCAAACTCCAGGTTGGAAGATTTGAAGCCGATGCTGCGCTCGGGTCTATGGTCTTTGGATGCCAGGTTCATATGAAAAATTTCCGCGCCGAAAATAGTGCGCGGCCACAGCTTGTAATTAGCGCCTATTGAAAAGACAGCTCCCAGTGTACCTGGAACTTTGCTCGAAAGATCTCCTTTATAAGAGGCCATTCCGAAGGATCCAGTATAGCTGATCGGGCCTCTGAAATAATAAGTGTCAAATACTTTTGAATATTCTCTCTGCGCTTTGCCTTGCCCGCTCACAAAATAAGTGTTCAGCAATACAACACATAGACAAAGGAAATATCTGAAATAAAAAGAATGGCGCATGATGACAATTATATCTGCAAATATTTAAATAATAAACTAATAAATGAAACCGTTGTTAATAAAAACCTGTCGGATGGCTTTACTCTACATGACCAAATTCCTCTTTTATGAAAATGCTTCTTTCTCCGGTGCTTGGAATTTTCATGTTTTCAGAGCTTTCCGCACAGCAGGACCATACATTCGTCCGGGAATGTGATATTACTTTCAGAACCCATATTGTCAGGAGCATCAACCTGCGACATCCGGCCAATGAGGATATATTTGAACGGGGAAGGATTGTCGAGCTATTGCTCAACGCAGCCCTGGCGGGGCAAATCCCCATGTATGACCCGATCGCTAAAGAGAAGTCCCTCAGTCAGGAAGCGCTGATCGAAAAACTGACTGTGAAGGCAGAAGACGGAAGCTGCTCCCTTTATTCTTTCAGACATCTTTACCAGATAGAGACGGGAGAAGATCTTGTCTTTGACAAGCAGCGCTCCATTCCCGTCTACCAGATGAAATACATCACCCTCTTTATTCCGCAGGATGTTAATCACCGTGGAATTCACGAAGCTGTGGCCACATTCAGGTTTCAGGACTGCAGCCGGATATTTATGGAAGACCGCCATGCCTCGGATCCCCTGCATGAAAAGACCAGTCTGAACTTCCGTGATGCCTTTTTTCTTCACCTGTATAAAGCGGAAATTGTTAAAATGGGCAGGGAGAACGACCTCTATTTTGACCAGCAGTATTCAAAGCCTGCTGAAGCATTCATAGCCCGCAAAAAATCGGAAGAAGAAGTGCTGGAATACTTCTATAGAATCTACAATCCGAAGTGAGGCGATAAAATCCTGAATAAGGTACCCTTGTTCCTTGAAATATCTTAAATTTGCGATCATACTAATTCTGTTATGCTTGCAAAACTGGAAGAGCTGAAACGCTCGCTTGAAGGAGACCTTTTTACCGATTTCACCATGCGTACACTTTATGCTACCGATGCATCGGTGTACAAAGAGCTTCCCCTGGCGGTTGCCAGGCCTAAGTCGGAAGCTGATATTAAAAAACTCATCGCCTTTGCAAGCGCCAATAAAACATCGCTGATTCCGAGAACAGCCGGCACTTCGCTGGCCGGACAGGTAGTGGGGAAAGGAATTGTCGTAGATGTTTCCAAATACTGGACGAAAATTCTTGAAGTCAACCAGAAAGAAAAATGGGTGCGCGTACAGCCTGCCGTCGTCTGCGATGAGCTGAATAAATACCTGGAACAATACGGACTTTATTTCGGTCCGGAAACTTCCACTTCCAACCGCTGCATGATGGGCGGTATGGTGGGCAATAATTCCTGCGGATCCCATTCCATCATATACGGTACTACCCGCGATCATGTACTGGAGCTCAAAACCATTCTGAGCGATGGCAGTGATGCAGATTTCAAAGCCTTAAGCCAGGAAGAGTTCAGAAAAAAATGCAAAGGCGATAGCCTGGAAAATAAACTATACAGACATATTGAGGAAACTCTTTCCCGGCCGGAAGTAGCCGAAGAGATCCGCCGGGAGTTTCCGAAACCGGAGATCAACCGTAGAAACACCGGCTATGCTATTGATGTGCTGCTGGAATCAGAGCCTTTCACACCCGGTAAAGAAAAGCTGAATATGTGCAAGCTGCTGAGCGGCTCCGAAGGTACGCTCGCTTTCACCACAGAGATCAAGCTGAACCTGGTGGATATCCCCCCCAAAGAAAAAGCAGTGGTAGCGGTACACCTGAATAGCATCTACGAAAGTACCAAGGCGAATCTGATCGCCTTAAAATACAAGCCAGGCGCTGTGGAGCTGATCGACGACTTCGTGCTGCAGTGCACCAAGGCGAATCTTGACCAGATGCAGAACCGCTTCTTTGTGCAGGGCGATCCGGGAGCTCTGCTCGTAGTAGAATTTGCCCGGCACAGCAGGGAAGAGATCGATAAACTGGCCCGGGATATGGAAGCAGAAATGAGAGCCAATGGTTACGGTTATCATTTTCCGGTGCTTTACGGGGGAGATATCAATAAAGTATGGTCGCTGCGAAAAGCAGGCCTTGGTCTGCTGGCCAACGTGCCCGGAGATCCGAAAGCGGTGGCCTGCATCGAAGATACCGCCGTCGCGGTGGAAGATCAGCCCGAGTATATCCGGGAGTTTCAGGAGATTCTGAAAAAATACAACATGGAATGTGTGTTCTACGCGCACATCGGCGATGGAGAAATTCACCTTCGCCCGATCCTTGACCTGAAGAAAGAAGAAGACCGCCAGATGTTCTTCACCATCACCGACGAGGTGGCAAGCCTGGTAAAGAAATACAGAGGTTCCCTCAGCGGAGAGCATGGAGACGGAAGAGTACGCGGAGAGTTTATCCGTAAAATGATCGGAGAAAAAAATTACAAGATGATCGTGGATCTGAAAGCAGTCTGGGATCCGCAGAATATTTTTAACCCGGGCAAGATCGTTCATACCCCGAAGATGAATGAGTTTCTTCGCTATGAGTCGGGACAAAAAACCAATGAATTCGATACGGTATTTGATTTCTCTCCTACCGGCGGGGTTCTGAGACTTGCGGAAAAATGCAACGGTTCCGGCGACTGCAGAAAGTCCGCGGTGATCGGCGGCACGATGTGCCCCAGCTACATGGTAACCAAAAACGAAAAAGATACCACCCGGGCCAGAGCGAATATACTTCGTGAATTTCTTACAAACTCCACGAAGGTGAACAAGTTTGACCACGAGGAAATTAAAGACGTGATGGATCTCTGTCTGTCCTGCAAAGGATGCAAGGCAGAATGTCCATCGAACGTTGATGTGGCTACCCTAAAAGCCGAATTTCTTCAGCAATATCACGATGCCAACGGTCTGCCCTTGCGTGCACGTCTGATCGGAAATTTTGCCAAAGCGAACGGCCTCAATTCCAACTGGCCGGGCATGGCTAACTTTTTTATGTCGAATGCTGTCACGGGAACCTTGCTGAAGAAATTCCTCGGCATCGCCCGTCAGAGACCATTGCCGAAGCTTTCAACGATCACGCTCCGGAAATGGGCGAAGAAGAATATAGCCTCCCTTCAGCCAAAGAATGGAAGCAGCAAAGGTAAAGTGTATCTTTTCTGCGACGAGTATACCAACTTCAACGAATCGGAGATCGGCATGAAAGCGATACAGCTGCTGACCACGCTTGGATACGAAGTGGAGATCCCGGAACATCTGGAAAGCGCTCGTACTTATATTTCCAAAGGGATGATCCGCGACGCAAAAAAGATTGCCAGGAAAAATGTGGCCATGCTGAAAGGACTCATCAATGACAAAAATCCATTGCTGGGCATTGAACCTTCCGCCATTCTGGGATTCCGCGACGAATATCCCGCATTGATGGAAGCGTCTGAAAAGAAATCAGCCGAAGCATTGGCTAAAAACTGCCTTTTGATTGATGAATTTATTTCGCGGGAAATTGATGCCGGCAGGATTTCGAAGGATGTCTTTACAAAAGAAGCGCGTAAAATAAAACTGCACGGACACTGCCATCAAAAGGCTTTGTCATCGGTCAACCATACTAAAAAAATACTTTCTCTTCCTGCGAATTATTCCGTCGAGGTGATCCCTTCCGGCTGCTGCGGCATGGCGGGCTCTTTCGGCTATGAAGAAGAACATTATGACATCTCCATGAAGGTGGGAGAGCTTGTGCTCTTCCCGGCTGTAAGAAAAGCGGAAGAGAACACCATCATTGCCGCCCCGGGAACCAGCTGCCGCCACCAGATCAAGGATGGAACCGGCAAAACGGCGAAACATCCGGTGGAGGTACTTTTTGAAGCACTGGCTTAGCATACTGACTATATAGCATCGATGAGAAAACACCCTTACTCTTTTGTCTGTCTTCTGATCCTTGCTTATGTGCTTTTTCAGACATTGCTTCTATATCCCAAATTCCTGATCGGTGGCACCGAATCGGTCATGAGCTGGGATGTGTTCGGCTACTATATCTACCCGCCCTCCGCATTCATCTATCATGATCTGGGCGATCTCAGCTCCATCAAACAGTTGTTCGAGATTTATAAGCCTGCCGGCGATTTTCATCACGCTTATCTGCAGCCCAATGGAAATTATGTAATGAAATACCCGATAGGTCTATCCATCGTGTATATGCCTTTCTTCTTTATTGCTCACCTCTGGGCCAAGATGGGGAACTACCCTGCCGACGGTTTCTCCTTCCCTTATCAGTTCTGTCTTGCCTTTGGCAGCACCTTTATATCGGTTATCGGCCTTGCCATTATGCGCAAAGTGCTGCTCCGGTATTTTTCAGACCTGGTGGTCTGCCTCTCTCTCATAGCACTGGTGCTTGGCACGAATTATTTTAATTATGCCAGCACCGACGGTGCCATGCCCCATAACTTCCTGTTTACCGTTTTCGCGCTGATCATTTACCTGAGCATACGATGGCATGAAAATCCAAAAATATCAACGGCATTATTGATCGGACTTTGCGTAGGTTTGGCTACAATCATGAGGCCCACCGATTGCCTTTCAGCGCTTATCCCTGCTTTGTGGGGTGTTACCGGAATCAAAGACTTATTGAACAGATTCCGGTTTTTCCTGAAACAATGGAAACAGGTTCTTGTCTTCGGACTGGGCGGATTGATCGCTATCCTGCCACAGCTTATTTACTGGAAAATATATTCGGGGCATTTCGTTTACTACAGCTATCGTGAGTTTGGTTTTCACTGGATGCATCCTCATCTGCTCGACGGACTGTTCAGCTTTAAAAAAGGCTGGCTGGTTTATACACCGATGATGGGCTTTGCCCTCCTGGGATTTTATTTCCTGTTTAAAAAATTAAGGCCTGCCTTCTTCACAATATTGATTTTCTTTGCCATCAACCTCTACATTGTATTCAGCTGGGAGATCTGGTGGTATGGAGGCAGTTTCGGAGCGCGGGCGCTTATTGAATCTTATGCCCTGATGATATTCCCCCTGGCCGCATTGATTGCCTGGACCGTGCAAAGCATTGCTGCCTCTTTTATGATTTTTATTCCCATGCTTTTCTTCATTCAGCTGAATCTGTTTCAGACTTATCAATGCCATAGCCATGGGATCGGCATTCACCCTGAGATGTCAAAAGCTTTTTACTGGAGAATTTTCATGAACAACCGGGCGACGTTCTACGACTACAAATACCTGGACGTAGACGTAGACCAGGATACCAGCCACTTTACACTCAAGACACTTGCCTTCACCGACTTCGAATCGGACTCTGCAGGCTCTGCTTTGCATCCCTGCTCAGGACTTCGTTCGTTCCGGCTCGATGCCACTCACCAATATTCTTCAGAGATCCATATAAAAGCGGATCGTCTTAAGTTTAAGGATGATTCCTATTTCCGGGTCAGCGCTAAGTTCTATTACGAAGATCCGGAACCTGAGAGCTGGAAAATGATGCAGCTGGTATTGGCTATCAAGAAGGCAAATGGTAAAAATATTTTCCAGGTACTTCGCCCCGGAAGAATTGCACCCACTCATGTATGCAACTATGTTTTCTTCGATTACAAGCTTCCTGATTTTGATGAGGGTGATGAAATCAGTGTCTATGCCTGGAATGCCGAAAGCTCGCACGAAGTCTTCATCGACGACATGAAGCTTCAGCTGATGGAGCCGAAATAACTATAATTTAATACTCAAAAGCACCAATATCGTTGCCTTTCCCTGAGGGTCTTTTCTTTTTATCAAAATCAAATTGCAGATCAGAATTTTTGCCTTTATCTCTGGCAGGGGAATCTTCAGAAAGATGTAAATCAAAACTCAATTCATCGACAAACAGCGGATTTGCCTCCACGCTATTTGAACCTTTTACTTCCCAGAGGATTTTATAATTTCTGAATGGGAAAACCAGGTTGTTTTCAAAAGTATATTTAGAGGAATCTCTGGCACTTATCTGCCACCTGACATTATTATAACATATATTATTGGTGACTGAAATATTGCTACCTGGTATACTCTCTATAGTAATTCCTCCTCCCGAATGTGTATTGCCATTCCTGTAAAGCGTGTTGTTATAAATGGAAATGTTTTTCCTTTTACCATTCCCTTTCCAGCTGGTTATGATAATTCCACTATGATAGTTCAAGTAGCAGATATTATTATAAACATGGATGTTGTCCTGTTCCTCTCCTAATTCCGATGATAAGGCAATTCCGTTTCTGCAGTTGTAAACTACATTATTGAAGACTTCCACATTGATCTGAGGTTTTCTATAGCTGTCAATATAAATGCCCAGCTTTTTAAGGTTATGCACCGTATTATGATGCACAGACCCGTTTTTGCTTCCGTTTTTTATATCAATGCCTTCTCCCCCAAAAGTTTTTATAGTGGTATCTGTTTGAAAAACTTCGTTATTGAGAACTTCAAAGGTATCTACATAGGCAATGCTTATGCATTCCTCAGGCTTGCTAAAGCATGCGTCCTTCACGGTATTTCCGTCTACCCTGATATTCTTACAATATCTGAACATGATCGCGGAAGCTTCTGTTTTGGAGGTCTTATTTTTCTTAATCAGGATGTGATCGCAAAAGACACCAAAAATTCCCATTTCTTCTGTATTGTTAATATGGAGGCCATGTATTTCAATATAATTTTTTCCTTTCAGCGTTATCATCGCGGATTTATAATGGTTCTCAAAGATTAAACTATCCGGCATGTGAATTCCTGCACCATCAATAAGTACTCTTTCATTTTTATAATTTATAAATACAATCGGAGCATCCTGACTTCCCGAATTCATGATTGTTATAACCTCTTTGTACTTACCGGCTCTGATAAAAACAGAATCTCCTGCTATAGCGACAGTGGCTCCTTTTTGAATTGTCCTGAAAGGCTGCTTTAGTGTGCCTCTATTCAAATTATCATTCCCTGAAGTGGAAACATAGTAGGAAGCGGAAAAGGAATCGATTGAAAAGAGAAGAACCAGAAGCAGGGATAGATATTTCATAAAAGGATGTTTTTTGAGGAGGGTGAAGGGTCTCACTTTATGAGCTAAACAAATATACCATTGATAACCAAAAGAGTAACATATCCGAAAAGAATTTTCTGGGTAGTGAAGAAAAACTAAAAAAACATTGCGAAACCAAATAGTTGCATTATATTTGCAACCAAATAATTGCATAATGGAAACAAGACGAGATATCTTTCAGGCAATCGCAGACCCGACAAGAAGGGCGATTATTACGCTCATTGCACTACAGGCAATGACACCAAACGCCATTGCCGAGCAGTTTGACACCACCCGGCAAGCTGTTTCAAAACATTTACGCATTTTAACAGAATGTGAATTGGTAACGCAAAAACAACAGGGCAGAGAAATCTACTACCAACTGGAAATAAACAAAATGAAAGAAATTGATAAATGGCTTACCCAGTTCCGTAAAATCTGGGAAACACGATTTAATCAACTTGACGAAGTATTATCAACCATCAAAAACAAGAAAAAATGAAATCAGCCTTATTATTTGACTTCACGGTGGACAAGGCAAAATGCACCGTAAACGTGAAGCGTGAATTTGCCGCGAACCTTGAATTGGTTTGGGAAGCATGGACAAATCCTGAAATCCTTGATCAATGGTGGGCACCGAAGCCCTGGATATCAAAAACAAAAATCATGGACTTCAAAGTGGGCGGACGAAGATTTTATGCCATGGTAGGTCCTGAAGGAGAAGAACACTGGTCTGTTCAGAAGTTTACTTCCATTAGCCCGACCAGCAATTTCAAATTCATTTCTTCTTTTACCGACAAGAACGAAAACGTTAATACAGCATTTCCAAGTTCAGACTGGGATTTGAATTTCAGTGAAAAAAATGACACGACTACAGTGAACATTGTCATAAAGCACAAATCGCTTGCCGACATTGAGCAACATATTCAAATGGGATTCAAGGAAGGATTTACTATGTGTCTTGAAAGTCTTGAGCAATATATTGAAGCACAATTCAGACTTCGCCGGCAAAATAAAACAAGCAACAAAGCAAGAGTTTGTACCTATCTCAACTTTCCTGGCAATACCGAAGAAGCATTTTTGTTTTACAAGTCCGTTTTCAAAACAGAATTTATAGGAAAGGGTATTCAGCGCTTTGGCGATATTCCTGCAGATGCCGGACACCCACCTGTTGCCGATGCCATAAAGAAAATGGTGCTGCATGTTGAATTACCCATTACAGGCGGCCACATTTTAATGGCCACCGACGCGCCCAAAGAAATGGGCTTTGAATTAAGGCAAGGAAACAATATGCACATCTGCATTGAACCTGAAACAAGAGAAGAAGCGAAGAGGATTTTTGATGCATTGTCAGAAGGTGGGAATGTTACCATGCCATTACAGGATATGTTTTTCGGATCCTACTTCGGCGAGCTTTCAGATAAATTCAACATTAACTGGATGATTAACTTTCAAAACAGGAAATGATGAAACGAAACACCATCATCTTCTGGATACTTACCGGCTTACTCATACCTGCTTTTGGTATTGGCTCGGTAATGGCAGTATTGGGAGACCCCAAGTCAGCCGAAGTTTTCACTTCGCTTGGTTATCCGGTATATCTGTCGCCTTTCCTGGGGATTGCAAGAATTCTGGCATTGATAGTCCTCGTTATACCAAATTATCCAAGACTGAAAGAATGGGCGTATGCAGGACTTGTTTTTGATGTGATTGGAGCAATCTATTCACAAATAGCCATAGAAAATCCGTTTTCTTACACAATCTTTCCAATAATTAGTCTAGGTCTTATTTTTGGCTCTTACTATTTCTATCACAAACGCCTGAACCATCTGGTAATAAATACGAACTAACAAAGACATCCTATCAGTACCCATATTTTAACCCTTGGAGGGTTAAATACAAAACCAAAAAGTCCACGATTTAAATCGTGGACTTTTTGGTTTTAAACAGAGACTCACTTACTATTATTCCTTCAGAATCTTATTCATCCTTGTTCTGCTGCCACCATATATAAACAGGTAGTAGATTCCCGGTGCCAGCAGGCGTATATCTACTTCAGTGATATGAGCCTCCTTATCCGGCGTAAATGCAATGCCATCAATCTTTTCTCCTCCGCTGGTCTGCAGGGAATAGGTGTATGCGCTGATATCTTCGCCCTGGTCAAATTTTATTTTAAGGATGTCATGAGCAGGGTTCGGGAAGACTGAATATTCTTTCACCGCTGCCGTTTTTGCTAACAGCGATGAAGAATCAGCCGCAAGCCTCGGACTTCCTTCATACACATGGAACGTTTGATCCACATGCGCTGCTGCATATTGCGTATTGCCCGCCTGCTTCGCACGCACTACCACATCACCTGCATATTCCCAGAGGTATACATAATTATCTCCTTCTATATCCGCAGGGCCTGAAAGAATCTCGAACGTCACGGTCAGTCCTGAGCTGGCAGTCGCTTTCAGCTGGAACGGATCGTCCAGAGCTTCATGATCGGGTATCTGCGGGAAATTGATCGTCTGCGTTTGCTTGCCCACCGTAAAGCTGCTGTTCACGGATACCGGATTATAATTGGCATTGCCTGCCTGAGTCGCTTTTACGGTCACTGTTCCTGTCGTTCCTTTCAGGGTAATGGTATTTCCTGATATGGTCGCCGGACCGGAAACAATGCTGAATGTGATCGGCAATCCTGAGCTGGCCGACGCCGTGATGTTGAACGGAGGATCCGTCGGTTTCTTGTTCGGAATAACCGGGAACACGATGCTCTGAGAAGCCTTGCTCACTGTAAAGCTATTATCTACCGTCGGCGCCGGATCGTAGCTGGTATTTCCTGCCTGCGATGCTCTTACCACCACCGTGCCAACACCATTTACTTTAACGGTATCGACAGAAATAGTGGCTGGACCGGAAACGATGCTGAATGAAACCGGTAATCCTGAACTGGCAGTTGCTGTAACCCTGAAAGGAGCCGAAGTATAGGTCTTGGCCGGGATTGCAGGGAAATTGATGGTCTGTGCCTGATGAGTGCAATTGGTATTCTCCGTAATACTGATGCTGTTGGACACCGAAGAACATCCTCCTCCGTTGGTTTCTTTCACCGTATAAGACCCGGCCACCGATGCAGAATAACTTGAAGCTGTAGCCCCTGAAATTACTGTACCATCTTTACTCCATTGATAGCTGAGGCCTGTTCCGGTATTAGCCGTCAATGTAACTGAGCCTCCCGTACAGAAAGTCGTGGTGCTGGAACTGATGGTTGCCACCGGCAATGTATTGACGATGATATTCGTGCCGTTATCCGTTCCCGTCACGGAAGGAGAAGAAGCAATCACCCGGATCCTGTAAGCGTTCCCCGCCGAAATGCCGGAGGGTAGATTTGCCGAAATGGAGCTGCTGGCCGTGCCGGTCAATGTACCTATAGTCACAGGACTGGCAAAGCTTCCTGTCGCGTCGGAAATCTGCGCGGTGAAGATATTGCCGCTGTTAAACGTGCCGCTTACCGTAAATGGCACGATCACAGGAGCACCGGCGCAGAAAGGACTTCCTGTAATGGAGTTCGTGGCTACAGAAGGACCTGTTACTCCTTTGTTGATGACAATATTACCACCGTCGGGAACCGCATTGAACTGAAGTGTATCACCGTCAGTAATCACATTCAGAGTATTGCTTCCCTGTTTAATGCTTGTATATGTCCAGGATGGCTTTTTCATACGAATCGTCAAAGGCTGGTCGTAACTGGCATTGGGAAGGTTATCCGTCAGATTGAGGGTCCAGGCGCTTGCATCTTCCGATACGACAGCCAGCTTTTGAGAATCGTGTTCCCTGTGATACTTCAGGGTTTGTGCGAAAGTCGCCAGCCAGACCTGCGAGCTTTTGGCGGCCAGGGCATCCATCTGGGCCGTAAATACAGTAGAAGTAATATTGTCATAGCCACCGGGAGTTTGTATTCCATGGTATTGAGGAATGAACCAGCCGCCATCTACAATCACTGCATTGACGATATTTTTAAAGGTCTGAATATCCACACTGGGAGTAACTTCATAACTTTCCACCTGAAAATAGTAGTCCTGAAAAGCCGTATTCCGGTAATCATTATATTCGTCAAATCCACTGGGGTTTACACCTGCACCACGGGATCCTATAAAATAATCATGGGCTATGGTTCTCACATTGACTTCTGCGGATCCGCCGCCGCCGCCGGAACCATAAGGATAGGCAAATGTTTGTGACTTTTGTCCGGGAACATTCGCAATAACGGCCTGCTGCGAGGATTGCATTTCCGTTCGTATCTGTGAGGAAGACAATGTGGCAAGATCCGGATGAGTTACCGTATGGGAAGTGACCTCATGACCGGCCGCTGCTGCATTTTTATAGTCGTTCCAGTTAAGTGCGCTGCAGCCATAACCATCGCCGGTTATAACATAGAATGTACCCTTTATATTTCTTGCATTCATAATAGGCAGCGCGTAAGTAAATTGCCCGCTGCAATTATCATCAAGTGTCACCGTAATAGCTGCTTTCTTATTATCCGACCAGGGGGTAACCCTGTATCTCAAAGATGTTTGTCCGAATGCGGTATTGCTGAGTATGATCAGTGTTGCCAGTATAGTTTTCCTCATAGATTTCCATTTTCACGTCCTTTAAAAGTAACAGGCCTGAAAATGGATTTGTTTGTGAAAAACTGGCACTTAATTTTGCAAGCCAGATCAAGTCGATAGTTTTCTTATAAGAATCAGTATAAATCATTTATTTTATGAAATATTCATCGTTAATACCCCTGTCATGAACAAGTATGGTCTCTGCATAATCAATTTTTTGATCGCTTCGGTAGTCTTATATTCCTGCCAATCTCATCAGGCAGATATCAATGATGAAAAGGCGATAATTCAAGAACTGATGGGCACATGGGAAAATAAAAGCAGTATAGAAGATACCTCTTTCTGGCTCAATGAACGATATGAATTCAGCGGACGTAGATACAAGCATTGGATTTCCTTATTTGGTTCAGCCATATCGAAAAGCAATCCGGCCTCGGAAGCAACCTATGAATTAAGTTATGTTAAAACCAAAACATCTAATGGAACAAAATTCCGTTCACTTATGATGGAAGAAGATGACAGCGGCAAGCAGTCAAGCCAGATGTCTTTTGTCGAAGGATATGGTCTGGTTTCAGGAGAAGATAAAAATGGAGCTGTGTTTAAAAAGGTAAATGCAAAATGAGAGTTTATCCATTAAAATGTTCTGAGAGGCATTTGTCCCTATAAAATATACGGCGAGTTCTCATCAAAGGATGAAGGACTCTTACTCCAAAGCACATAACAGAAACTCTGATATATAAAGTGCCTTGCTTCCCTGCAAGTCACTGAGAAATAGGCTGATTAATTACAGCAACTGCTTCTCCTTCTTGCTGTTCAGAAAATTAATGACCGCTTTAATCTCACCCCAGCTGTAGGCATCACCGAGCTCTTCCTTCAGCGGTGTAAGCTTTTGATCTCCATGGAGACGAATCGCAGCTTCAATGGCCGGCACCTTTTCCGGACTGACGAGCCTGGATATATCGATTTTTCCACTCAGTATAAAATCAGCCAGGTGACTTTCAATTGTTGTCAGGCTTAATCCTCTGACCTCGGCAATCTCGGTCATGCTTTTGCCCAGCTGAAATAAATTAAAGGTGGCCATTTTCGTTTCGCTGATCTCCGCGCCCGGACTTGCCTTTTTTATCTTTCTGTTCTTCTGATCCATCCTTGACCTCAATCCCTTCTCCTCGCAGTAGCGGGCAACGGCATTTAAGAACGCTTCGCCGTATTTTTCAGTCTTGATATCACCAAAGCCGGAAATGGCACTCAGATCGGTATAAGACTGCGGTAAAAAAGTAGCCAGCTCGGTAAGAGTGGCATCCGAGAAAATAAGGTAAGCAGCCACATTCTCTTTTTCAGCCAGTCTTCTTCGCATTTCCCTGAGCTCATCAAACAGTTCTCTTTCATATTCAGGAGCAGTCTCCTTCACTTCAGTCTTGCCGATTTCTTTACGCAGCAGTACTTTTTCTTCGCCGCTTAATACCGCCGCACTTTTCTCAGTAAGCTTCAGCACTGGATATATACCTGTATCAACCTTCAGATAACCTCCATGAATAAGGTCCTTGATGTAACGCATCCAGTCGTCCTTGGCGGTATCTTTTCCTACACCATAGGTTCGCAGTGCCATATGATCGTCGTTGATCTTCTCCGATTTCGAACCACGCAGGAAGTCGACGATGT
>JBJMLY010000514.1:0-5986 GCA_045805025.1 Cytophagaceae bacterium
AACCGCCCTCAATACTTTTCAGCTACGCCTCTCCTATACGATGCTGGACGGCAGACTTAGAATTTCCAGGGATCAGGGAGGATTTCAGAACTATCAGACCACCAATCAGGCCAGCAACATCACCAATATTGCCGGCGAATGGACCATCGAATACCTGCTGAACCAGGACGGAAAATTCAGGCTCAAGCTCTACAACAAGAACAATACAAACCCGCTGCTGGCCAGTATCGTGAATACCAACAGCTCCTCCGCAGGCTTCAGCATATTGCATACACAAAGCTTTAATAATCTGAAAGACCTGTTCGGAAAATCAAAAAAAGAAGTGCGGGATACTACGGAGATCGATGCGATCAAAGAGCTGGAAGAAAAGCAGAAAAAACAGAAAGAAGAAGAACAGAATAAAGATCCGCAGAGCAGAAACAGCCGCCCCAACAAAGAGGTCGTGCCCAACACCCGCCGCGACGACGAAAAGGAAGCTCCACGATAATGCCTCTGACAATTTTTTGGTTCAGGCGAGACCTTAGAACCGATGACAATGCCGGCCTGTCTGCGGCTTTACAAAGTAAAAATCCGGTTCTGTGCCTGTTTATTTACGACACCGAAATATTAAGCAAGCTATCGGATAAAAAAGATCCGAGAGTTGAATTTATCCATGAACGGATTTCAATACTGGACCTGCAGCTGCGGAAATCCGGCAGCACCCTGCTGGTAAAGCATGGAAAACCTGCAAGTATTTTTACAGAGCTGCTCGCAGAGTTTGACGTTCAGGAAGTTTTTACCAACCACGACTATGAGCCATATGCCCTGGAACGGGATAAAAAGATACAGGCTTTGCTGAAAAAGAGCAACATTCCGTTCCGGACTTTCAAAGACCAGGTCATCTTTGAAAAAAGCGAGGTCATAAATGAAGCTGGCCTGCCCTATAAGGTTTTTACTCCCTACAAAAACAAGTGGCAGCAGCATCTGAATGCAGAAAGTATCAAAAGTTGTGAGAGTGAAAAACTATTGAAAAATCTGTTTACCTGCAAGGCATTTACACTGCCTCCTCTCGCCGGGCTTGGATTTGAAAAAAGCAATATAGGAATCCCCTCTCCCAAACTGGACAAAAATTTTTTACAGGATTATGGCCAGCAAAGAGATTTTCCTGAACCCAATAAAACCTCCATGCTCGGCATTCATCTCAGGTTCGGAACGGTCAGCATACGCAAAATGGTAAGTATCGCCCTCGAAAGCAGTGATATCTGGCTGAATGAACTTATATGGCGGGAATTTTTCATGCAGCTCCTTTTTCATTTTCCCTATGTGGTGAATGAGCCTTTCCAGAAAAAATTCAGGTTGGTAAACTGGAGACATGACGAAGAAGATTTCAGAAAATGGACCGAAGGGATGACAGGATACCCTATGGTGGACGCTGGAATGAGGCAGCTGAATGCCACAGGTTTTATGCACAACAGGGCCCGCATGATTACTGCCAGCTTTTTAACCAAGCACCTTTTTATAGACTGGCGTTGGGGCGAAACGTACTTTGCCGAAAAGCTGCTGGACTTCGAACTTTCTTCCAACAACGGCAACTGGCAATGGGCGGCAGGTACGGGCGCCGACGCACAGCCTTACTTCCGGATTTTTAATCCTGTAAGCCAGCAGGAAAAATTTGATCCCGATTTTAAGTATATTAAAAAATGGATTCCCGAATTCGGTAAGCCGGAATATCCCAAAGCGATGATTGATCATAAAACAGCGGTACAACGAGCGAAAGAAAATTTTAATAAGGCCTTATCCCATTGAAGAAATATCTGTACATATTGATTTTGCTTTCCGGCCTCTGTCCCCGGGTTTCCGCGCAGGGCGACAGCACACTTATTAAAAAAAGATTTATTCCCCTGATGGCGGGTGGAAATGCCGTCTATGTGGGGAGTCTTATTTACCTGAATCAGGTCTGGTATAAAAACGACCCGAGAACGCATTTTCATTTTTTTAACGACAATGCCGAATGGCTGCAGATGGATAAGGTCGGCCATTTCAGCACCTCCTTTCATGAAAGCGTCTTCTTTGTGGAAACCCTGAAATGGACAGGCGTTTCAAAAAAGAAATCAATCCTCTTTGGCAGTTTTGCCGGTCTGCTGTATCAGACCCCCATCGAGATTTTCGATGGATTTTCGGCAGCCTATGGAGCTTCCTGGGGTGATGAAGCGGCCAATGCCAGCGGATCCCTCCTTGTGCTTGGCCAGTATCTGCTATGGGATCAGATCAGGTTCCAGCCGAAATTTTCCTTTCATCGCAGCGGCCTGGCTTCGCATAGACCTAACGTATTGGGATCCAATACAGGTCAGCAGATTTTTAAAGATTATAACGGCCAGACTTACTGGATGTCGTTTAACATTTCCACGTTCCTTAAAAACAAGGAAAGCCGTTTTCCCCGCTGGCTTAACCTGGCGGTAGGCTATGGGGGACAAAACATGATCTATGCCCGCAAACAGGAAAACTACGCTGCCGGATTTCATCCTTACAGACAGTATTATCTTTCATTCGATGTAGACGTGAGGCATGTAAAAACCCGGAAGAAATGGGTCAAGTACGTGCTTTATCCTCTGAACTTCATCCATATTCCTTGCCCGGCTGTGGAGTTCAGCAAAAAAGGAATTAACTTTCATCCGGTCTATTTTTGATGGTAGATGGGTAATAGACAGATTTTAAAGAAGTCATCAGAAATTTTAAAGAAATAAAACAAAGACGAAAATGAGAATTGGCGATAAGGTGCGGTTTCTGAGAAGCAAAGGAGAAGGCATTATAAGAAGGATCATTGATCAAAGCACCGTGGAAGTGGAAATTGAAGATGACTTCCTCATCCCTGTTTTAAAGAACGAGGTCGTGATCGTATCGCACGAAGAAGGAGCTGCCTTCCGCGAAAAGAGATTTGAACCCCAGTTCAACGAACAGAACATTGAAAAAACACAGGGACTATACCTGGCTTTTATGCCATTCAATGACAAGCAATATTCCCTGACGGTGATCAATGTTTCTTCGATGGATGTTTTCCTGTCCATCTCCAAAGAAGAACAAAACCGCTTCGAATGCATTTTTGCCAATACTATTGCTCCCGACAGCTTTGGTAAAGCAGGAGAATTCATTGTGGCCAATTTTGACCAGTGGCCCCCATTGGTGATACAGGCCTTATATTACAAACACGGGAAAAGTCTTTTGAAAGATCCTCTGAATAAAAAAATCAGGTTCAAGGCCAATTCATTTTTCAAAGCCAAGCAGCAGGTTCCTCTGCTGAATAAAGAAGGCTTCCTGTTCAGGCTGGACGAAGAAAACCTGAAGTTCAGTCCGGAAGAGATCAGAGATAAAATGTTTGAATCCAAAACACAGATGACCTCTACTGAAAAATCAATCGAAAAGCCAGCGACAGAGGTCGACCTTCATATTGAAAAGCTTGTAAAAGAGCACGCTTCCATGACCGCTTCCGAAATGCTGGACCTGCAGATTAAAACCTTCGAGAAAACCCTGGAGAATGCGCTGGCGAGTGACATGGAAGAAATTATTTTTATTCATGGAGCAGGCAATGGGATTCTAAAAAATCAGATTCAGAAGATTTTGAGCCGGAACAGGCAGATTAAATTTTTCAAAGATGCACGCAAGGAAAAATTCGGGTATGGAGCAACCCAGGTTCGATTGAAATAATGGAGTAGAGTTTTGATCAATATTCCGTGACAATATCCTTCCATAACCGCCATTGCTGATTCGATTTTTGAATTTTGGCACTTCAATTTATTTCTGGCATCATTTTCGCAAAAAAATAGTGTAATTTTACCCATAGCAAGCCGTCTTATCGCTTCCCGCTTGCGGGAGGAGGAAAGTCCGGGCAACACAGGGCACCATACTTCCTAACAGGAAGGTCCGCCGTTTCGGCGGCGGAACAGACAGGGCCACAGAAAATTACCGCCCCGGCTTGCCGGGGTAAGGGTGAAAAAGTGAGGTAAGAGCTCACTCGTGCCGGCGTGAGTCGTGCATTGGGGTAAACCTTATGGGTTGTAAGACCAAATAAGTTACGCTTTCCCGCGTGTCGGGAAGCAGGGCTGCCCGTTCTGGTCAGCGTAACGGGTAGGTCGCTAGATCCCGTCGGTGACGGCGGGACCAGATAAATGATAAGACTCGACAGAACCCGGCTTATAGGCTTGCTTTTTTTTGAAACACACATTATTGGATTAAACCGATTACACGGATCACTTTTTGTGACGTAGATCGACCAAACCATTACTGAACAATATTACTGAGCATTTAGCACAGGGCACTAAGCACTAAAAACGATGGCAAAAATTTTAATCATTGACGACGAGAAAAGCATCCGGGCAACATTAAGAGACATCCTTGAATATGAAAAATATTCGGTTGATGAAGCTAAAGATGGAGAAGAAGGCTGGGCGATGCTGAGCAAAAGTGAATACGATATTGTACTCTGCGACATCAAGATGCCAAAAATGGATGGCATGGAAGTGCTCGACAAAGCCATGGAAGCGGGAAAAGACACACAATTCATTATGATATCCGCCCATGGAAATATTGAAACAGCGGTAGAGGCCACCAAGAAAGGAGCGTATGATTTTATTCAGAAGCCGCCTGATCTCAACAGACTTCTTCTGACACTGAGAAATGCCCTGGACAAATCAAGCCTGGTAACCGAGACCAAGGTTTTACGAAAGAAGATCGCCAAAACCTTCGACATTATAGGTGATTCAAAAGCGATTCAGCACGTCCATAAAACGATTGACAAGGTAGCTCCTACCGATGCGCGCGTTTTCATCACCGGCCCGAACGGATCGGGTAAAGAGCTCGTAGCCCGCTGGCTGCATCATAAAAGCAACCGTGTGAACGGTCCGCTGGTAGAGGTCAACTGCGCTGCCATTCCCGGAGAGCTGATCGAAAGCGAATTGTTCGGTCATGAGAAAGGATCTTTCACCTCGGCCATTAAACAGCGAATCGGAAAATTCGAGCAGGCCAGCGGCGGCACCTTGTTTCTGGACGAGATCGGAGATATGAGTCTATCGGCTCAGGCAAAAGTGCTGAGAGCACTTCAGGAAAATAAGATTACAAGAGTTGGCGGAGAAAAGGAGATTAAGGTTGATGTGAGAATTCTGGCAGCCACCAATAAAGACATACGCAAAGAAATTGAAGAGAACAGGTTCCGGGAAGATCTTTACCACCGGCTGGGTGTCATTCTGATTCATGTACCTCCTCTGAAAGAACGGAAAGAAGATATCCCTTTGCTGGTGAGCAAATTCCTGGTGGACATAGCCGAGGAATACGGTACCGCTCCGAAGAAAATAGATCAGGAAGCAGTCAAATACCTGCAAACCCTGGACTGGCCAGGGAATATCCGTGAACTTAAAAATGTAGTGGAAAGGCTTATCATTATGAGCGAGAAATCCATTACGGCAGAAGATGCAAAAATGTATGCCCGGGTCGGATAATTATGAGCAACGAAGAAATACAGCAGCTGATCGCTGCCTTTAAAACGGATAAGACATATACCGTACCTTTCTCCACTACCCTGGGACCGGATACCGAAGCGCTGGACAATTCACTGAACAGAATCAGCGAGGATAAATTTGTTCTGACCACTACTTTCAGAGAATTCTGGGCAGGACATGGCTGGAGCCTTGAACAAACCGAAGTGCAGAACATCAGCAAAACCGATCTTGAAAATAAGCTGCAGTTTTATGAGAGAAATGAATTTTCAGATCTTTGATTGACTATTGCCGTTTTAGCTCCCCTCGTTTGCCCCCTCACAAAGAATAATAACGAGCTGTAATTATGTATGTTGTGAAGATCCGTAATCGGGATGGAAAGGATTTTTTTTTACCCTCGATTGCATATTCGCTTTTTTTATTAAATTCAATCCTACACTAAACCAACGAATTTATGAAACAAATGAAATTACTGGTCTTGTTTGGGTTGCTGGGAATGACAACACTCATCATTTCCTGCA
>JBJMLY010000515.1:0-8676 GCA_045805025.1 Cytophagaceae bacterium
AAATATTCTTTCTATGATATCATCCGTGATATCCGGATAATTCATTCGGGCAGCTCTCCCGTGATTGATCCACTCTTCAATATGACTGAAATGTTTCTTCTTCAGGCTCTTCATAACGGGCAAGCCCAGGAATTTTAAGGCGGCAGCATTGCAATGCTGCTCATACTGATTTTTCATAGGAATGACCAGCAGCTTTTTATTAAGATATAAAGCTTCTGCGGCTGTTCCAAATCCGGCGGCGCATAAAACGCCGGTGCAGGAGGCCATGCTCTTAAGAAAACTTTCGTTCTCAATAGGCCTGATGTATACATTTTTTTCCCTCAACGGATTCTTATTGTGCTTCGAAAATACATCCCATTTTATATCTGAAAATTTAGCGAGGTTTTTAATCAGCCGTTCATCGTCGTAGGCGGGAAGGTAAACGGTATAATGTTCCTGTTCGGAAACATCGAGATTTCTGACTTCCCTGCGGATTATAGGTGTATAAATATTGGAATCAAAAGAAGCAAAATGAAATCCATATTGCGAAGTGGAAGGTGCGTAATATTTCAGTACCATCTCACCTAGCAGATCCCTGTGTTTGGCCTTGGGTACGTTCTCACTAAGTATAGTACACTGATTGCTCAGAGCGATGCAGGATACTTTTTTCCGATAGGCTGCCCAGGCAGAAACAGGCTCGAAATCATTGATGATAATATCATAATCTTCGACCGGAAGATTTCCGATCTCCCTGATCAAAGCACGGCTTTGCATCTGGAGATAGGTCCGAAACATATCGACGCCGCCTTTTTTCCCAAAAACAAAGCTCAATCCATGGAACCGGTATTTCACCGGATAGGGGAACCAGAGATCGGACTGGCTTCCACTGAGAAGAATATCAAGCTCGCCTCTTTTCTGCAGGAATGGAATTATTTCCATAGCCCTGCTCAGATGGCCATTACCCGTACATTGTACCGCGTAAAGGATTTTCATTTCTTCCCCGTATTAAGTTCTCTGAACCTGAAAAACGAGGCGTTGCTTTTCGGATAGACTTCTGAAGCAAATTTTATGAAGACCTTATCGAGCAATCTGAAGTAGGTACGCACTAAAATAGAGTTCATGAGGCTGATTTTTGTTTAGTGAGAGCTTCTTTTAAAGAAATAATATCGTTGGCAAGGCTGCTGTCTTCTTCGGCTTCTTCTTCCTCCATATCTTCCTCTTCCACCAGTGCTTCGTTGTAGTAAACGATCTCCCATTTGCCGTCTTCGCTTTCTACCAGAGCACTTAACGTTTCAACCCAATCGCCGGAATTCATATACTCTACTCCTTTGATCATCTTGAGGGCAGGCTGGTGAATATGTCCGCAGATAATTCCATCGCATTTCCGGATGTCTGCCAGGCAGACAAGCTGCTTTTCGAAATCGTCTATATAGGAAACGGCTGATTTTACTTTTGCTTTTACCGCCTGCGAAAGCGAATAGTAGGGAAGCCCTCTCTTTAGCCGGTAATTATTATAGCGTTGATTGAGCCATAGCAAAAAGGTGTATCCCACATCACCAAGCTTTGCTACCCATTTGAGATTTGTAGTAACCGAGTCGAATACATCTCCGTGCACGATATAGTAGCTTTTCCCGCAGGAGTTATAGATGTAGTCGCGCTGAATAGAAATGTTGCCGATCCTGAAAGGAATGATGTGATCGAGAAAGTCATCGTGATTTCCTCTGAGGTAGATCACTTCTGTATTATACGTGTCGATCATCTGAATAACACGTTTAAAAAATCTGGAATGAGGCTTCTTCCACTTTCCATATTTTTTCAGCTGCCAGCCGTCGATAATGTCACCGTTTAAAATGAGCTTATCGCAGGTGTTAACTTTCAGAAATTTTACCAGCTCCTTTGCTTTTGACCCCTGAGTGCCAAGGTGCACATCGGAAATCACAATCGTCTTATAGTGGTTTTTCATTTCAGTTTTTATAAAATAACCACTTTACTTTAACCAGAGAGTTAAGTCAATATTATCAAATAATTAAATCTTTCTTTTGTAAGCATATCATGAATTAAAAGTCCTGACCAAAATACTTCCGGAATAGAAACCGGTAATTTTAGTAAAACAGGAAGTCTGATACGATAAAATGAATTCTTTTCAAGATTAGCCCTCAACACATAATTATTTATTAATACAGAATTGACTTTATGATGATACATGATTTCCATATTTGGAAATAAATAATCAGGTTATGAACAAGCTTAAATTAATTTTCTTATCTCTGGCTCTGGTAGGCTGCCAGGCAAGTTCCAAGGAACATGTGCCACAGGAAAACATTGTGATTAAAGGCAGTGAAACGATCTTCCCTCTCTGCAAAGCGCTGGCAGCAGAATTTGAAATACAGAACAGCTGGTACAGAATTCATACTTCGGGAGGAGGATCTGAAACAGGCATCTCTGCCTTGAAACAAGATCAGACCGATATAGCCATGTCTTCAAGGTCCATGAAACTGGGCGAAAAATTATATTTTCAGGAAGAGCACTCCGCCTATAATGAGAAAATAATCGCTTACGATGCCCTGGCCATTATCACCAGCAATCAGAATATGCTGGATCAGCTGACCATCGAAGAGGTTGCCGGTTTGTATACGGGCAAAATCAAAAACTGGAAAGAGCTTGGCGGAGATGACCTGCCGGTGATTATATACTCCAGAGAAGCGAGTTCCGGCACGTATGATTTTTTTAATGAATTTATCCTGAATCATCAACGACTTGATTCGAACGTCATCCGCGTTCCCGACAACGAAGAATTATTAAGAAAAGTGAACCAGAATAAAGCAGCGATCGGATATGTAGGATTGGGTCATCTGACCGGACAGGTAAAAGCCGTGAAAATTTCCTGTGATGGAGGGAAAACTTTCACTGAGCCAAGCCAGTTATCGGTACAGTCATTAAAATATCCGGTGATAAGGCCTCTGTATTTTTATTATTTATCGGAAAACGAAAAGAAGCTGAAATCCTTTATACAGTTTATTTTATCGGAAGAAGGACAGAACCTTGTATTGAAGCTGCATTATGTGCCTCTGAAAAATTATAACAGGATACACGGAAGGATTCTTCCGCCTGTATAGTTATAGAGCCAGCTCCGAAACTGCCAGCCAGGCCATAAGTCCGGAACCTGTCTCCAGCGAAGATTCGTCAATATCGAAAGTAGGGGTGTGAACACCGGAGGTTATTCCTTTGGCTTCATTACGTACTCCAAGCCTGTAGAAGCAGGCGTCAATCTGCTGGGTATAATAGGCAAAATCTTCGGCAGCCATCCAGAGATCAAGATCGAGCACATTTTCTTTGCCCAGAAATTTTTCGGCTGCTTCTCTCATCCTTGAGGTAAGCTTAGGCTCATTTTTCAGGAACGGATATCCATTAAGGATCGTAAATTCGCAGCTTCCTCCCATCCCTTCGGCGATGGCCTCTGCCATCTTTTTCATTTTCTGATGCGCTTCCTTCCTCCATGCTTCGTTGAGGGTACGAAAAGTACCTTCGATCTTCACTTCATTCGGAATTACATTGGTGGCTCCATTGGCAATAACTTTACCGAAGGAAAGCACACTTGGGATTTTTGGATCGCAATTTCTGCTGATTATCTGCTGCAGGGCCACGATCAGGTGAGCGGCGATCAGCACAGGATCTATATTTTTTTCGGGCATGGCGGCGTGTCCGCCTTTGCCTTTCACCGTTACATAAATTTCATCCGCGCTGGCCATGTACATACCCTCTCTGAAGCCTACCTTGCCGGCAGGAATGGAAGGCATTACGTGCTGGCCAAGTATATTGGCAGGAGCCGGATTCTGAAGCACGCCTGCTTTGATCATCAACGATGCTCCTCCAGGGATCAGTTCTTCTCCAGGTTGGAAAATAAGCTTGACTGTTCCTTCAAATCCATCTCTCAACTCTGACAAAATTCTTGCTGTACCCAATAAAGAGGACGTATGCACGTCGTGTCCGCAGGCATGCATCACTCCTTCATTTTTCGATTTATAGGGAACATCGTTCGCTTCTGTGATGGGGAGCGCATCCATATCGGCGCGCAGGGCTACGGTTTTTTTGCCGGGATTTTTTCCTTTGATCAGGCCAACAACGCCGGTCTCAGCTATATTTTCCTGCACTTCAATATTAAAGCCTTTGAGTTTTCCGGCTACGTATTTACAGGTATTGAATTCTTTGAAGGAAAGTTCCGGATTCGCATGCAGGTGTCTCCTGTCGGCAACTACCTCGGAGGAATATTTTTTTGCAAGCTCTTTGATCCGGGAAGAAATATCCATTGGTTTTTTTATTTAAGCTGTACAATATTAATCCGGGCTGGCACCAGAATAGCGTTCGGAAATTCACGCTTAAGTTTTACAAAAGCATTGTTTGCTTCAAGCCGCTCTGCATAATCGCCAACCGAAACCCTGAAAACCGGCGAGCGGTAAAGCGGATAAACATCGACACTGGGCAAAATATCAAGAACCCTGTCTCTGGCTCTATAGGCTTCTTCCCGGCTCGGACCGGAATACACCTGAATCCTGTACCCTTCCGCAAACCGCAGATTCTGATTTTTGCGGGCAATGCTGTCCATTTTCAGACTCAGCTCTTTCGTTACATCTCTGCTGGGAGGGGTCTGTACTTTATTTACCGTTGCGGCATCGGCCGTGGTTTTTTTATCTTCCTGAACCTGGTATTTAATTCTTGAGCCTCTCAGATCTTCTTCATACTTCACTTCTTTGTGCTTATGATGATCCTTCCCACTTTTCTGAGATTTTCCCATAGTGCAGGCGGTCAGGGTAAGAAAGCCCGAAAGCGCGACTGAAAAATAGAGCGTTGATCTGTTCATAGATATCGTATTAATCAATGATCACACATTTGTTGTTCTTAAGATCTTCTTCAATGGTCTTGAATTTAACATCCTTCTTGACGCTTCCATCGGAATACTGCACCGAAACCCGGTCGTTCCTGTTGGCCACCTTTGTTGATTTGATCGGTGCTGTCTTTTCCTCGGACTGCGGTCTGGTGTCGTCAAACCTCGGACCATCACCTAAGGCTGAAGAAGCTTCTTCCTTCCTTTCCTTATAATTTTTCTTTTGCTTCACTTCTCTTGCTTCCTGCACATCGTCTGCATCGTTGACAGGCAGATCGGCCCTGAACAGGAATGAAATAGTCTCCTCATTCATTTTGGCTACAAAGGCCTTGAACATAGTAAAGCCTTCGAACTTATAGACCAGCAGAGGATCTTTCTGCTCCAGGTACGCATGGTGTACGGCCTGCTTCAGATCATCCATTTCTCTCAAATGCTCCTTCCAGGCCTGATCGATAAATACCAGCGAAGTGAACTTCTCTACCGAATTTCTCAGTTCACCGCGGCTTGGTTCCAGCAGATTCTTAAGATTCGCCACCACATTGATCTGTCTTTTTCCATCGGTAAAAGGTATCACGATCGTTTCAACACTCGCGCCCTTGTTTTTGTGAATATCCCGGAAGACCGGCAGTGTTTTCTGCACGACGGTCTGCGTCTTCTTCGTATAGCTTTCGTAAACTTCGTGATATAATTTATTAGCAAGCACATCAATTTTTCCGTCGCTGAATTCTTTTTCCCCAATTGATGTAGTGACACCGAAAGTACCCATTACCTCCAGCAGGAAATTATCGTAATTGCCGGCCACCTGTGTATTTGAAATTATTGTTTCGCAGGTATCGTAAACGATGTTCATCACATCGAGCTGCAGTCTTTCACCGAATAGCGCGTTTCGTCTTCTCTTATATACCAGCTCACGCTGCGAATTCATTACGTCGTCGTATTCCAGTAATCTCTTTCTGGTGGAGAAGTTGTTTTCCTCCACTTTCTTCTGCGCCCTTTCGATCGATTTGGTGATCATTGAATGCTGGATTACCTCTCCTTCTTTCAACCCCATTCTGTCCATAAGGCTTGCAATCCTTTCTGAACCGAAAAGCCTCATCAGGTTATCTTCAAGGCTGACAAAGAACTGGGACGAACCCGGATCTCCCTGTCTTCCCGAACGACCTCTGAGCTGTCTGTCCACACGGCGGGATTCATGTCTTTCCGTACCAACGATCGCCAGACCTCCGGCGGCTTTCGACTCTGCCGTCAGCTTGATGTCGGTTCCCCGGCCAGCCATGTTGGTTGCAATAGTCACAGTTCCCGACTTACCGGCTTCGGCAATAACCTCCGCTTCTTTCTGGTGCTGCTTGGCATTCAGTACCTGGTGCTTAATGGATCTGATCTTGAGCATTCTGCTGAGAAGCTCCGAAATTTCTACCGACGTCGTACCCACCAGCACCGGTCTTCCTTCCTTAGTCAGCTTTACGATTTCTTCGACTACGGAATTAAATTTTTCCCGCATGGTCTTGAAGACCATGTCTTCCATGTCTTTTCTGACAGACTTCTTATTCGTAGGTACTACAACCACATCCAGCTTGTAAATTTCCCAGAACTCGCCTGCTTCCGTCTCCGCCGTACCAGTCATGCCGCAAAGCTTATGGTACATTCTGAAATAATTCTGCAGGGTAACGGTCGCATAGGTCTGGGTGGCATCTTCGACCTTCACATTTTCCTTGGCTTCCAGCGCCTGGTGCAGACCATCGGAATATCTTCTGCCCTCCATAATACGGCCTGTCTGCTCATCCACAATCTTTACCTTGTTGTCTACGATGATATACTCTACATCTTTTTCGAACAAGGTATAAGCTTTTAGTAACTGATTGATGGAGTGCACGCGTTGTGATTTTTCGGCGTAATCTTTCAGAAGTGCTTCTTTCTTCTCCAGTCTTTCCTTATCAGAACCTGCGGAACTGTTTTCAAGCTCGGCAAGACCTGAACCTATATCGGGAAGAATGAACAGGTGCGGATCTTCTCCTTCACCGGTAATAAAATCAATTCCGAATTCGGTTAATTCAATATTATTGTTCTTTTCATCGATCGTAAAATAAAGAGGAGCATCGGCCTCGGGCATCATCTTGGAGTTGTCGGCCAGATAGATGTTCTCCGTCTTCTGAAGCAAGGCTTTGTGGCCCGTCTCACTCAGGTATTTGATCAAGGGTTTGTATTTCGGAAGTCCGCGGTGAGCTCTGAAAAGGGCCAGTCCTCCTTCTTTTTCATTTCCTTCGGCGATCTTTTTCCTCGCCTCGGTCAGGAAGTTGTTAACGATTTTTTTCTGGGCTTCCACCACTTTGTAAACCCGGGGCTTCAGGTCGTAAAATTCGTGCTCGTCGCCGCGGGGAACCGGACCGGAAATAATCAGAGGAGTTCTCGCGTCGTCGATCAGAACGGAGTCCACCTCATCGACCATCGCGTAATGGTGTTTTCTTTGTACCAGCTCGTCTGTTTCCCTGGCCATGTTGTCTCGCAGGTAATCGAAACCAAATTCGTTGTTGGTACCGTAAGTGATATCCGCCATGTAAGCCTGCCTTCTTTCTTGAGAGTTCGGCTCATGCCTGTCAATGCAGTCAATCGTAAGACCATGAAATTCGAACAGGGGCCCCATCCACTCGGAGTCTCTTCGGGCCAGGTAATCATTGACGGTAACGATGTGCACTCCTTTGCCGGCAATTGCATTCAGGTAGGCAGGGAGGGTTGCTACCAGGGTCTTACCTTCGCCCGTGGCCATCTCCGCGATCTTACCCTGGTGCAGCACGACACCGCCGACCAGCTGTACATCGTAGTGAAGCATATCCCAGGTAATTTCGTTTCCTGCAGCGCTCCACTTATTCAGCCACACGGCCTGATTGCCGTTAATTTCAATTCCATCCCGCTCAGCGGCAAGTTTCCGGTCCATCATCGTAGCTTCCACCACGAGCTTTCCGTTCTCTTTCAGTCTTCGGGCTGTTTCCTTGACAACGGCAAAACCCTGAGGCAATATTTTGATCAGGGTTTCTTCCAGTTTTTTATCACGGTCTTTTTCCAGCTTATCGATCTGGTTAAAGATCTCTTCTTTGTCGTTAATATCAAGTTCCGGATGTTCGGCTATGTTTGCATGCAGTTTACTGAGCTCGGCATCAATACCTTTCAGATCGGCTGCTATGATACTTTTCAGTTCAGCGGTTTTTGCCCGGAGCTGATCGTCGCTCAGGCTTTTCAGCTTTGCATATTCTTCATTTATTTTCGGCACAAAGGGCATGAGCTCTTTGAGGTCGCGCTCCGCTTTGCTTCCGAAAACTTTTACTATTCCTTTGGTGATGATATCAAACATTCAATCAAACAGTTAAAATGAAAACAAGATTTATGGTACTATTCCCGGGACTTATCGCCATAAAAACATCCGCAGGAATTATTTTGTGCTACAAAGTTTAAATTTACTGGTTTTTTAGAATTAAAACATGCTTTATTCTTTCAATGCTCAGAACTCGACAACGCCTGAGTATACCTGTTTTGCAGGGCCGATCAGGTATATGTTGCTGAAAACATTGTCCTTTTTTTCAAACGATACACTCAGCTCTCCTCCCAGGGTGACAATCCGCACCGGACTTTTCATTCCTTTCATGCTGGCAGCAAGGGCAGCAGCCGTTACGCCGGTTCCGCAGGAAAAAGTTTCGTCCTCCACGCCTCTTTCATAGGTTCGCACCCAAAGCTTGTCCGACGTGTTTTCAATAAAATTGACGTTGGTGCCTTCCTTTTTAAAACGTTCATTGTTCCGGATTTTCTTCCCTTCCGAGAAAACG
>JBJMLY010000516.1:0-5364 GCA_045805025.1 Cytophagaceae bacterium
CAAAAATGGCATCGAAATCAATAATATTCTGATCCAGTGTTTTAATTGTATGACCGCAATAATGTTTCCCTTCTTTAATGGTATAGCTCTTGAATTTATGCTTATTGTGGGGTAAAATATCCGGATTATGGCAGGAGACTGCCAGAAGAAAAATAGGGGCAAGCAGGATAAACAGACGAAATTTCACGATTTTTAGCACGTTGGTATCGATTTATACTGTTAAAGGCCAAAAGGTAAACACCTTAGATGCGTAAGTGTTAGTGGGTAAAGTGTTAAAGTTAGGAAATTTTTCTATTTACTATAAATCAACATTCATCTAATAGTCTATCCTTAAGTGAAATAGCTAAAAGCAAAATGGTAAGAGACATGGCTTTCATCATACTACTTGAACACATAAACACTTCGCACTTTAACACGCTCTACAAGATCTTAAACTCAATCCTTCTGTTCATCTGTCTGTGCTCCTCTGAATCGTTGGGCACGACGGGCTGGGTTTCTCCGTAGCCTTTATATTTCAGACGGGATGCGGGAATGCCTTTGGCAACAATATATTCATAAACCGATTTTGCTCTTTTCATAGAAAGCTCCAGGTTGTCTTTGTCAGAGCCCACATCGTCGGTATGTCCGCCAAACTCGATGTTCACTTTTGAATTCAGCTTGAGGAAAGCGATGATCTTGTCCAGCTCTGTTTTAGATTTATCTTCCAGAGCAAAGGAATTGCTGGCAAAGAAGATATTATTCAGTACGACGGCCTTTCCTGCTTTAATTGGATCCAGGTATACATCCAGGTTCATCGGATTAAAATTTTTCGGATCTTTATAATCGAAGAAGCTGCTTTTGAAAAGATAACCCGGACGGCTTACATAGAGCGCATACTCTGTTCCTTCTGTCAGAACGACTAAGTAATCTCCATTGACAGAGTCTGACTTTACGCTCTGAACCACCTGCTGGGTTTTAAGATCTACCAGTTCCACTTTAGCCCCCAGCTTCTGCTTCGTTTCAGCGTCGTATACAGTACCCTTGGCATAGGTGCTCAGCTTCTGTTCCTGCAGTTCTTTAGGTACATCGAATTGATACAGCAAGGCCTTGTTGAACCTCATGTCTTTTCTTTCATAAACAGAATAGAAGCCTTTCTTACTGTCGGCAGAAATAAATACTGAGGCGTCGTTAAGCTGACTGTTGATCGGATAACCAATATTTACCGGCTCAGTCCAATGCGTACTGTCGGACTTATGGCTGTAAAATATATCGTAGCCTCCCATGCCCGGATGTTTGTTCGATGAAAAATAAAGGGTAGTACCGTTGGCATGAATAAAGGGAGAAACTTCCTTTCCTTCTGTATTGATGGGCTTACCCAGATTTTTCGCAGGTCTCCAGTTTCCGTTTTCATCCATGGAGGTTGTCCAGATATCAAACAAGCCCAGCCCCCCGCCCCGTTCGGAAGTAAAGTAGATCGTTCGTCCATCAGCCGAGATCGTTGGTTCAGAATCCCAGGCGGCGGAGTTTACATTCGGCCCCATGTTAACCGGCACCGTCCAGTCGTTGCCTTTCTTAAAAGAAATATACAAGTCGCAGGCTCCCATTCCATCTTTACGGTTACAGGAGACAAAGACCAGCACCTTGCCGTCTGCCGACATGGTGCAGGCACCTTCGTTAAACTCAGAATTGATTTTAGAGGATATGCTTACCGGGTCAGACCATTCGCCGTTTACTTTTCTGGACATGACAATATCTTCATCGTCGGTCAGTTGCGGACCGTCTCTTTTGGAAAATATAAAAGTCTGCTGATCGGCGGTGAGAACAGGATACGCATGGATAAAATATTTATTGATCTTATCGCTCATAAGCACAGGCTTAAATTCCAGAGGGTGTTTCAGCGCCTGTTCCGCGAAGATGCAGTTGCCCATCATAATGTTGGTCTTATACATCACGGCTTTGTTGTTCGGGTTAAACGTGATAATCTTCTGCAAGTACTTTTTTGCTTCGGCATAGTTTCCCTCATTGAGCAGGTAATCGGCGCAGATAAAGTAAATGTTGTAATAATCTTTATTGTCGGGCTTCAGCTCGCCTGCTTTCAGAAAATGAGGCCTGGCTTTGGCCTCCTCGCCCATGTCCTTATAGGCATAGGCGACTGCAGTATGGGCTTCTGCAAAGTTCGGATCTTTCTTTAATGCTTCTTCGAGTTTGACGACCCCTTCTTTATATTTTCTCAAATGAAGCAGACCCTGTCCTTCTTCGAAGTCTTTGATAGCCTTTTTATTGGTGGTGGAATACTGCTGTGCAAAAGAAGCGAATGAGCTGAAAACGATCGCGGTGATAAGACAAAGATATTTCATAGATAGCTATTTGAATTTATAACGAATATAGATATTCAAGTAGTAATCTTTAATCAAAATCAGGAAAAATCGGAAATAGGACAGAGAAATCGTTTCTCAGGGAATATTCATGTACTTATGAATCTGCAGGGAAACTTCCCAGTGCGGGTTCTGCTTGACGTATTCGATGAGCAGAGGAAGAATTTCTTCGTGTACAGACCATTCAGGCTGCAGGTAAAATTTACATCCCGGCTTCATTTCGCTGACAAACTTTTCGGCCCAGGCCAGGTCGCTTTTATGGTAGATGATCACTTTAAGCTCGTCTGCCACTGGAAATATGGTGGGAAGAGGTTCTTTGAATTTTTTAGGAGAAAAGCAGATCCATTCCCATTCACCACTCATAGGATAGACTCCGGAAGTCTCAATATTCCGGACAAGTCCGGCCTTTTTCAGCGCTTTACAAAGAGGATCGAGGTTATGAGATAAAGGCTCCCCTCCTGTCACGACAATGGTTTTGGAAGGAAATGCGGAAGCTCTTTGAGCGATGTCTTCTACGGAAGTGAGCGGATGTTTCGACTCATCCCATGATTCTTTCACATCGCACCATACACAGCCTACATCACAACCGCCGAGGCGGATGAAATAAGCAGCCTTGCCCTGATGATAGCCTTCTCCCTGAATGGTATAGAAATCTTCCATCAGAGGAAGACTTGTGCCATCCTGCAGGGATAAAATCAGGGATTCGCTATTTTTTGTAGATTTCACCTTTGGCGGATAGTAATGTATTCTGCATCAGAGAAGCGATGGTCATAGCCCCTACACCTCCGGGAACCGGAGTAATATAGCTGCAAACAGGCGCTACTTTATCAAAATCAACATCGCCCTTTAAGGCAAATCCTGATTTTTTACTTTCGTCTTTCACACGGGTAATTCCTACGTCAATCACGACGGCTCCTTCCTTCACCATATCAGCACGGATAAGTCCGGGTATACCGACAGCCACGATGAGAATATCCGCCTGGCGTGTATACAATTCCAGGTTCTGGGTGTATTTATGGCAAAGGGTTACAGTGCAATTGCCGGGCTCGGCATCGCGAGCCATAAGAATGCTCATGGGTGAGCCGACGATATGGCTTCTTCCGACCATTACACAATGCTTACCGAATGTTTTGATGTTGTATTTCTCCAGCAGCATCAGCACTCCATGAGGTGTAGCCGCTATATAAGCCGGAAGATTTTTATTCATTCTTCCGATGTTGATGGGATTGAATCCGTCCACATCCTTTTCCGGCGAAATTCTTTCGACTACTTTTTCCACGGTAATATGCCTGGGCAGAGGAAGCTGCACGATCAGTCCGTCGATATCGGAATCCTGATTCACTTCATCGATCTTGGCAAGAAGCTCTTCTTCTGTGAGTGTCGTATCGTAGCGGAAAAGAGAAGATTTAAATCCTATTTTTTCGCAGGCTTTCACTTTATGAGCTACATACGTTTCACTGGCGCCATCGCTTCCCACCAGAATGGCAGCCAGGTGTGGAATTTTATGCCCCTTCTTTTTCAGCTTTGAAACTTCTTCGGTGATGTCCATCAGTATCTGGTCAGATACTTTTTTACCATCCAGGATTTTGGCGGCAAAGCTTGTTTCGGTCGGCGAATTTGTCATGGGTCAGTAGATCTGGGTACACTGTGCTGGTGCACTGAAAAGAATATAATTTAAACCCGGTACTAAGCACTAGCACAGAGCACTCTCTTAATCTAATTTAAGCACGGCCATAAAGGCTTCCTGCGGAATTTCCACATTGCCCACCTGCCTCATTCTCTTCTTTCCTTTTTTCTGCTTTTCGAGCAGCTTTCTCTTACGGGAAATATCGCCGCCGTAGCATTTGGCCAATACGTCTTTTCGCATAGCCTTTACCGTTTCGCGGGAGATGATCTTGGCGCCAATGGCCGCTTGTATGGCAATTTCAAACTGCTGTCTTGGCAGAAGCTCTTTCAGTTTTTCGCAAAGCTTTTTGCCCCATTCGTAGGCCTTTTCGCGATGAACAATAGCCGAAAGCGCATCCACCTTTTCTGCGTTAAGGAGGATATCAAGCTTCACCATATCCGATTCCCTGTAACCGATCAGTTCGTAATCAAGGGAGGCATAGCCACGGGAGATGGTTTTAAGCTTGTCAAAAAAATCAAACACCATTTCTGACAATGGCATTTCAAAGATCATTTCAATACGGTCGGTGGTGAGGTAAACCTGATTTTTGAGCATTCCCCTTTTGTCGATGCACAGCGTCATGATACTACCAATATATTCAGATTTGGTAATGATCTGTGCTTTGATGAAAGGTTCTTCGATTCTCTCGATCCTCGACGGATCAAGCATTTCCGCTGGGGCATTCACAATATGAAGCTCACCCTTGGTATCGTAGGCATGGAATTGCACGGAAGGAACGGTCGTAATGACTGTCTGATCAAATTCCCTTTCCAGTCTTTCCTGGATGATCTCCATATGGAGCATGCCCAGGAAACCGCAGCGGAAGCCGAATCCCAGCGCGGCTGAAGTTTCGGGTTCCCACACAAGTGAAGCATCGTTCAGCTGAAGCTTTTCCATGGCCTCGCGAAGATTTTCATATTCACTGGTATCAACAGGGTAAACCCCGGCAAATACCATCGGTTTTACATCTTCGAATCCTTTTACTTCTTCTCGGGTTGGATTTTCTACTGTGGTAATGGTATCTCCTACTTTTACTTCCCTGGCAGTTTTGATACCCGAGATCAGGTAACCCACGTCGCCTGCTTCAATTACCGGACGAGGTTCTTTTTCCAGCCGGAGCACACCTATTTCATCCGCAATGTATTCTTTCCCTGTGGCTACAAATTTTACCTTATCGCCTTTTTTGATCCTTCCATTGTAAACACGGAAAATTACTTCTATACCACGAAAGGAGTTGAATACGGAGTCAAAGATCAGGGCTTGAAGGGGATCATCCTTTTTACCTTTTGGCGCCGAAATCCGCTCCACAATAGCTTCCAGGACTTTATCGACTCCGGTACCTTC
>JBJMLY010000517.1:0-7859 GCA_045805025.1 Cytophagaceae bacterium
ACGACAAATGCGCCGAATCGTTCATTGAAATATTTTTGCAGGTCATCAATAAGCTCTGCTTCATCCTTCTTGCTGATATGAACCGGAAACTCGATTCCGAACGCTTTGATATTTTTCTTTTCATCAAGGTAGTAAAGTATTTCTACCTCTTCTTTATCATTGACCGTCATCTTGTAAAGCGCGAAATCTTTACCGTCAGCTACATATTGAGCCGTTTCGGTTTTCTTCACTTCGTCCAGGGATGTACCGAATGTATAACCTCTGAATACGCCCTTTTCATTTTTAAAGATCGCCTGTACGGCCTTGCTGTGTTTGCCCAGAATTCCCGGATCTTCACCTCCGGCGACCGCTGGAGTACCTGCTGTTTTAGTGGTTTCTGTAGTTTTACCAGGATCTGCTTTTACAGGCTCTTTCGTAGTCTGTCCGCCCTTGGTTCCGGTTTTGGTAGCATCCGTAGAAGTAGTCTTTTTCGTATTATCGGACTTCGTAGTGCTTGTTTTGGTAGTTGTTCCGGTTTTGGTGGCAGTCTTGGTTTGGCCGATGCCCTGCAAGGACATGCTCAAACCCAGAACCAAAGCAAAAGCTTTAAGTAGGGAATTTCTCATGATAAGGAATAAAGGTTTATGTTGTTATAGCAATATAATATTAAGTAAAAATTCTTACATCCAAAAATGAGGCCAAAAACAATTAAACGGCCGCTAAGATTATACTATATAGGAGGAATTGTGGGATGAGAAATATATTTGCAGTGATAGTTTGCCTTTCTTTAATGCTATTCGGAGCCTGCAGCCCGCAGGAAACAGCTTATTCGGATTTTGATCGCAGCGCAGACTTTACGGTTTATAAAACCTTCGCCTGGCTTCCGTCTGATTCAACAAAGAAGACAGATCCTCTTTATAATAATCCCATCCTTGAAAAAAACATCAGAAATGAGGTAGAGCAGGAGCTTCGGAGAAAAGGCTATACGCTGAACGAAACCAATCCCGATGTTCTTGTAAAATTAAATTTAATCGTAGAAAACAAACAGGGAGAAATAAGCAATCCCGTTTACAGCACGCCGAATCCAAATAATCAGCTAAATGTTATTCAACCTTACAATCCCTTTATTTCCAATATAGGCAGCTATAACAATCCGAACAGGGATGTCTATTACAACCTGGAAAGCTCGCCCTACAACACCAACTACTACGCCAACAATTATCCATATAACAATGGCTATGGCTTTCCCGGAGGGTATATCAGCGGGTATCCGAACGGATATGGTATACCAGCCGGAGCACAGGGTCCTTACGTAATAGGAACTACCAGGCAGACATATCAATATAAAGAAGGAACCATCGTGGTCGATATCCTGGAACGGAATAACCGGAACCTGCTATGGAGAGGCTGGGGCAGCAGCGATATCACGAATCCGGCGGCTTTTGAAAATCATCTAAACGATGAAGTCAAGGCTATTTTCAGAGAATATCCAGTGAAATAAGTAAATAAAACATTTTCAGGGGCTGTAGGTTATTGTCACATTAGAAATTAAACAATAACCCAATAAATAACTCTGATTATGAAAAAAATCCTATTGGCCGGTGTCATATTTTCCGGTATCCTTTTCCTTTCGTCATGCGAAAATAAAAAGAACGACAGCGTCGCAGATGCCGACAGCGTTAATAAGGAAAAAATGAAAGACAGCGTCGTTACCATGGATAAAGACGATGAGAAATTCATGCTCAAAGCTGCCAACGGAGGTCTGATGGAAGTTCAGCTTGGCAAATGGGCGCATGAGCATGCCGCATCCGAAGATGTAAAAAAATTCGGACATCATATGATGGAAGATCATTCAAAAGCGAATGAACAACTAAAAGAGCTGGCCATGAAAAAAAACGTGACTTTACCGGATTCAGTAGACAACGATACAAAAGATAAGATCAAAAAACTCTCTGAGAAAAAAGGGAAAGATTTTGACAAGAGCTATGCAAGCATGATGGTGTCTGATCACAAGGATGACGTTAAGCTGTTTGAAGACGCTTCCAACAATGCGAAAGATCCTGACCTGAAAAGCTGGGCTGCCGCTACGCTGCCAACGCTGAAGATGCACCTGGACATGGCCCAGAAAACCGATAGTATCTGCAAAGCCATGGACAAAAAAGGCAAAAAATAATAGAAGCTTTTAATACATAGTAAATAAATTAGGTTTAATGATTTAAGGACCCCGCCGGATACGGGGTCCTTATTTTTTTAAACGCTTCAAGGCTTTTTCCAGATCGATGCCTTTAGCCAGGACAGGCTTGAAAAGATCCCCTGTTTTCTCCAGTCTTTTAAAGATCGTTTCAATCGTAAATTCCGCAGGATCCAGCCCTGGCTTTACCTCTTCCCAGCGCAGCGGGGTAGAGACTTTAGCCCCTGGCTTCGGCCTCAGACAGTAAGGGGCTGCCAGGGTCTGCCCGGCACGGTTCTGAAGAAAATCCAGGTAAATTTTATTTTTCCGTTTGGCCGGCATCCTTTCCAGGCTGGTCACATCAGGAACCAGCTCATTTACATAACCGGCAATGAGATGCGCGAAATTTTTTCCCTGCTCGTAGTCATACTTCGCTCCCATCGGAATATAAATATGCAGCCCTCGTGAGCCAGAAGTTTTACAATATCCCTGCACGCCGGCGCGATCCAGTACTTCCTTCACGGCTTGCGCGACTGTAATTACATCGTTGAAAGGGACATCCTGCGGATCCAGGTCGATGACTATATAATCGGGCTTGTCAAGACTATCCAGTCTGGAGTTCCAGGGGTTGATCTCGATGCAGCCGAGATTAGCCATGTAAATCAATGCTGCCTTATCCTGGCAAAACATGTAATTGACATATGCATCGTTCGATTCAGACCAGATCTTTTTCTGAAAGATCCAGTCGGGTGTGGTAGCGGGCATATCTTTCTGAAAAAAGCTGAACCCCTTCACACCTTCCGGCGACCTTCGCAAAGATTCGGGCCTGTCCTTTAAATAAGGGAGAATATAATCCGCCATCTTTTCATAATAGCGGATCATATCTCCTTTTGTAAAGCCTTCCTCGGGCCAGTACAATTTACCAAGGTTACTGAGTTTCAATCGACGCCCTTCAATCTCCGAGTAAATCTCCTTGCCATCTTCTGCAGGAACTCCGGAGCTCGCAGCTTCCGGCTTTACACGTTCTTCTGCAGGCTTAGCGCTCTTTTTCCGGCTTTTTATTCTTTGTCCGCCTTCAGCTCCATCATTGCTTTCTGCACTTTCGGACTTAATGTTACTTTCTGATATTTTATTCTTGGCCTTTTCATGATTTCTCTTTTTTGATTTTTTTCCAACTGTTTTACTGCTTTCAGCTTCCACCTTGCGGATGCTCTGCTCCACTTCACGTTTTACTTCTTTTGGATTTTTATCGATTCTCAGATCAATAAAAATTGGTATTCTCATCTTTCCATCGCTGGTCCATTCCTGAAACTTCACTTCACATACCAATTCTGGTTTTACCCAGGTCACCGGTGTATTGGTTTTCGGCTTCTTATTAAAAGGACATTTTTCCGTAACCAATTGTTTTAGCTTTTTATAAATATTCTGCAGATTTTTTTCATTGAATCCGCCGCCGCTGTGGCCTATATAGATAAGCTCATCGCCTTCGTAAACACCGAGGACAAGAGCGCCCATGTGTTTTCTTCCGCCCCTCGGCTCAGTGTATCCGCAGATCACCGCTTCCTGTCTTTGCTCGGTCTTGATCTTTAGCCAGTCTTTGGAACGGCTTCCGGCATAATAAAGGCTGTTGGCTTTTTTTGCGATGATACCTTCCAGCCCCTGCTTCTCTGCCTGCCTGTAAAAAGCGGTTCCCTTTTCGCCCAGATGATCGTTGTAACGCACATTGGGAAGATCGGGTAGTATCTTTTTCAGAATCTCTTTTCTTTCTATAAGAGGAAGTCCGCGCAGATCGTATCCATTATAATAAAGAAGGTCAAACACGTAATAAACAATCGTTCCTTTCTTATTCTGATGGTTCTGGATAAGCTCAAATCTGGCCAATCCTTTTTCATCCACCGCTACCACCTCGCCGTCCAGCACCGCCTGTATTCCCAGACTTCTGAGCGTCTCAGTTACCTCCGGGAAATTCCGGTTGAACGAAAGATTATTCCTGGAATACAGCAGTACTTTATTGTAATTACATTCGGCAATAGCCCGATAGCCATCCCATTTGATTTCATAGATCCATTCTTTCGAATCGAAAGGCTCATCGACCAGCGTAGCCAGCATCGGTTTTAAATCGTGTGGCATCCGCGCTTTGTCTTTCGGGTTGAGCTCAATCTGAGCATCATTCGCCTGCGAACCCCATACCGTATTTCCTTTACCCGATTCCTTTTCGATCTGCTCCAGGCTGCGCTGAGTGACGACCGATTTATCCTTTTTTGTAATATCTTCTTCGGAAGCGAATTTGTCTCTATGTTTAATAAGCAGCCACTGATTGCCTTTGCCTCCATGGGTGCGCACCAATGCAAATTCCCCCTTCAGTTTTTTGCCTTCCATCACAATTTTAATGCTGCCTTTATGAAGCATTTCCAGAAGAACTTTTTCATTGGCGGCTCTTCCTTCAGTATCAATGGCGTGATAGGTCCCTTCATCCCAGAGCATGACAGTACCGGCTCCATAATTCCCTTCGGGGATAATGCCCTCAAACTTTCCATACTCTATTGGATGGTCTTCGACCATCATGGCCAGCCTTTTGATGGAAGGGTCCAACGAAGGACCTTTCGGCACGGCCCAGCTTTTAAGCACTCCCTCCATCTCCAGCCGGAAGTCATAATGCAGGTGAGAAGCATCGTGCTTCTGAATGACAAAGCGATGCTCGCCTTTCCTGTCATCCCTTTTTCCCGCCGGCTCCGGTGTCTTTTTAAAATTCCTTTTGGCTTTATATTCCTTCAGTCCCATGGATTCTATTTTCTCTTCCCACTTCCAACTTCATACTTCTCTCTTTCCTTCCCCTATTTCTTCACCTTTTTTCTGGGCGATGATTTTTTTCTGCTTACAGGAGGCCTGTTCTTCGGAGATTTATCCATCTCCAGACTGGCCTTCAGGGTTTCCATCAGGTCTTTCATATGCGTCGGTTCGGGAGCCGCAGTTCTGGATTCGATGGTCTTACCTTCGGCCTTCGCTTCGATCAGCTTTTTAAGCTCTTCGATATAGGTATCTTTGAACTTAGACGGGTTGAATTTTTCCGTCAGCTGTTCGATCAGCTTTTTCGCCATGTCCACTTCGGGCTTTGAAACTTTGTCTGCCTCCGGAAGGTGCAAACCCTTCGGGTCCCTGATATCGGCTTCATACCTCATCTGATTGAGGATCATCACATCCCCTTCGGGCTTGATGATCGCCATGTGTTCCCTGTTGCGCAGTACAAATGTGGCTATCCCTACTTTTTTGGATTGCCTCAGTGCTTCACGCAGCAGAGCATAAGGTTTGTAAGCGGTTTTATCGGGTTCCAGGTAATAGGGTTTGTCGAAGAACATCGAATCGATCTCGTCTTCAAGAACAAAACTGACGATTTCAATGGACCTGGATTTTTTGGCATTCGCCTTTTCAAAGTCCTTGTCCTCCATCACCACGTAGTGGCCTTTTTCGATCTCGTATCCCTTTACGATGTCTTTGTATGGAACTTCCTTTCCGTCGGCAGACGATACTCTCATGTATTTAATGGGTGAGAGGTCCTTTTTGGACAGCATATCAAAGCTCAGGCTGTTGTCTCCAACCGCGCTGTACAACTTCACAGGTATATTCACCAGACCAAAACTTATAGCTCCCGACCATATCGAACGCATAATCCCCCCCCTCTTTCTATAGCCATACGGCCCTCAGAAAAATAACTACTCTAAGCGAAAGATTGTTAAAAGACGGTTTTTTGAAAGGAGAACCGGATTTATTGGAACTTATTCCTGGTTTGACGCCACTAAAGCCTGTATTTTAGTCAGAAGATCCTTGCATTTCTGATTGCCCTCCAGATAATGTGTTTGTGTCTGGTTAAAGGTGGTATTTACATTGATAAGGCAATTCTTGAATTTCACATCACCAATCAATTTTCTGACGTCCTGCTCATACACCTTATCGCCTACTACAGAAATGTTATCCGAAACTTTACCCCAGGCTTCCTGGTCAATTCTTTCCGTAATATAGGGCAGGTAATATTCGAGCTGCTGCTTTCTGGCAAGCATGTCTACAAAATCCAGATGCTTATAGAACTCATAAAGGTCAATGATCTGCTTTCTCAATTGATCATCTTTGATAAGCTTCAGCTGTGATGTGCTTTTGATTTCTTCATACGTATGCATATTCGGTTTGAAATCAATAACCTCCAGGATCTGGGCAGAATGAAAATAAAAAGAATCGGGTTGAAATTCTTTGCGGCCGATATATCCCAGCAGCTTGATGGAGGAGGCATTCACCACGCCTGCTGAAACCATGGCCATCTCAAGCTTTTCCTTGTCGGACTTTAAATCCTGAAGAAACCCGTTCAGGTATTCGGCTTCCAGCTGGCTTTCCTCGTTCGATCTTTTCCAGTTATCTGCATAAAAGGAAATTGTAATACCGACAAAGATGACCACGACGTCAAACAGATATTCGAATACTTTATTTTTTCTGATAATCATAGTTGACGGAGAATAGGATTGGTTTCTAACTTATTTGACGGAAAGTTTAAGGCCGATAATCCCGACAATGATCATAAAAATAAAACTGATTCTTACCAGGTCTTTGCTTTCATTAAAAAATAAAATACCACAAACAGCGCCGCCCACCACACCGATTCCGGTCCATACAGCATATGCCGTTCCCAGAGGAATAGACTTCAGGCTGATGGACAAAAGAAACATGCTTAAAGCCAGAAAGCTGACTGTAATCAGGACGGGAACCAGACGTGTAAAATTATCAGAGTATTTCAGGGCTATAAGCCACACAACTTCACATAAGCCCGCTATCAAGAGAATGATCCAATTCATAAACGAAGATAGGCAGAATAGAAAAGCTTTAAAAATGTGACTGGAATCAAAAGAGAGCAAAAAGAAAAAGGCTCCCTGTTATTCACAAGAAGCCTTTCCCATTTTCCTTCCCCTTCTACCATCCTAATCTTGCATCGACAAATCTTGGGCTAAACCCAAAACATATTCCTAACCCCTCTACCTCGGTAAGCATATTAAAACAGAATTCCTCACCTGGATCTCCATAAATTCTTCTGCTTTGTCCTTCATCCTCTAAACATACCAGGTGACCTCTTGAGTTCACCACCAGCTCGGACAATCTTAATTTCACAAATGAGGCCATAGTTTCTGCTTCCTTTCTTCTCTTAGGGTAACAAAGGACTCCGTATAAATAATTCATTCTTTACCGCATTCCTGTCTTTTTACAGAAAACATTTTAATAATAGATCCATTATTAACATATTTGTCTAAAATCAAGACTTATGAAAAAATTCCTTCTGATCATCTTCGTTGTTATCCTGTTGTTATTAGGAGTAGGCTCTTATTTCTTTTTCGGAAACTACAGCGAAGGATACCGGGCCGGTACGATGATTAAATTCAGCAAAAAAGGTACGATTATAAAAACCTACGAAGGGCAATTAAATCTTGGTATGGTTCTGAACGACACTCCTCAGCACTCTCCGACAGAAGTCAATAACCTATGGTCATTTTCAGTAAATGACGATCAGGAAAAAACAATCGCCATCATCAACGATGCCCTGCTCAGCGGCAAGAGAGTAAAATTGCATTACAAGGAAAAATTCTATCAGTTCTTCTGGAGAGGCGATACCAAATATTTTGTAGACGAGGCGGAGATTGTGAAGTAATTTACGGGTGAATTGTGCTTTGGCCTC
>JBJMLY010000518.1:0-3906 GCA_045805025.1 Cytophagaceae bacterium
AATGGGGTAAAATGAATATTTACCAGATGCTGAAACACTGTACCACATGCGAAGAAATGTATTTAGGCAAAACGAAGTATAAGCGGGTCTTCCTCGGACGTCTGTTCGGCAAAATAGGCTTGCGAAGTCTGCTGAAAGATGAAACTCCTCTAAAAAGAAATGAACCTACCGGTACTGCATTTAAGATCGCGCAAGGCAGCGGAGATGTATCCGCCGAAAAAAAGAAATGGATCGGCCTGATCGAAGAGTATGGCAATTTTTCAAATTACGACTTCGAGCATTGGTTTTTCGGAAAAATGACCCAGGAACAAATCGGATATTTTGTTTACAAACACACGGACCATCATTTAAGACAGTTTGGGGCGTAGTATCAGGAACAAGTTCGACGAAGATTAGTAAGTGTTTCATTATGAGCAATAATTGCTATCTTGAGGGCTCATTCTAATTTTTTTATCGATCATGAAATCACTACTTACATCATTAAGTCTCCGAATTTTTTTAAGTATTTTCTTCGGACTTACAGTCCTGGCGAATGGGCAATCCTTTACTTATAAGTTAAGTCCGGCTTTTTTCAAAGCGACCAATCCTGAGAAAATAGTGCTTCAGGAAAACGGTATTGTTTATTTTATTACAAAGGAAATCAGTGGAACCACCTCGGCCGAGAAGCTCTTGCTGAATTCCATGTCGGCAGACGGCAAAGTGACTAGCCAGAAAATTAAATTCCCGAGCATAAAAGGCGCCGATGAGAAAGATGCCAGTATTATCTCTTTTAACGGACAGATTATTGCCTTTGTCAACGACAACAATAAAGCCACGGATACAAGAGATTTTTATGTCGTAGAGTTTGATAAAGCAACGCTCCTGGCCAAACCCGCCGGCAAAAAACTGGCCAGTGTGGAAAAAAAAGGGGGCTTGTTCAGCGGCCAGTCTTATTCCTATCAGATCAGTCCGGATGCGAAGAAAGTTTCTGTCATCGAGACCCACGTTGTCGATAAAAAGCGGGTGGGTAAATGTTATATGTTCGATGATAAATTTGAAAAGACAGAAACCTTTGACCTTAATGAGGAACTGCTCGCGAATTACTATCCTTCTATCCTGTATGGCGCAGCGCTGCTGGATTATTATTTCTACAATGTCTGGATCAAAGATCAGATAGGGGGTATTTATTTGAATAATGCCGGTGAATTATTCTTTGTCATACCCGGTTCTAAAACATCAAAATCCCAGATAAATGTGATCAATAAAAGCAGAACGGTAGAGTATGTTAATTTTAACAACCAGAACAGCAGTCTGTCGAATACTTTCTTTCAAAGGATCGGTGATATGATATGCATTAAGTCAGACATCATGACGGAGGATAAAAAAACAGGGATGTACGTATGCCGGTTTAATTTAACGGCCAAAAAAATCGGCTTTGAATATTACGAGAAATTCGGCCCGGAATATACAGACAAGTACTTCGACCGTAATCCGGGCAATGTGAGGAATTTCAACAAGACCTCGATATTGGGAATGGTGATTTCAGAATCGGGCAGGACCTATATTTTTGATCAGACGTTATGGACCGATCACTTAAGCGGGGACGGCTCGATGGGCTTTCACACCGGGAATTTGCTGATCACCTGCATAGACAATAGCGGAAAGCTCGTGTATCGCAAGTCATTGCTGAAACTGGGTGACTCGTATGAGTTTGACAGGCTGGCCTTCATTCCCATCCTCGACGGCGACAATCTGCATGTTTTATACCAGGATCATGAAGAGAATCTCACTACCTGGACTACCGGAAAAATCAAAACGCCTGGCTTAAAGAGCGGAGTTATTTTAACCGATGCTCTTTTTGATAAAGAAGGTAAAGAGAGCCATAGTAATACCAATGTGTATGATCAGAAAATGCGCTTATTTATCAGAACCGATATGTCGACATTTGCCAATCAGCGGTCTGCGCTTTTAATGCTGTTCAACAAAAATACCAGTGAAGGAAAGTTCGTGGAGGTTGGCTGGAAACAGTAACAGCGAGGAATTTAGTTTATGTTTACCTGCACCCTGATAATGGCATCCAGGGCCGGGTTGATCACGGCCTTAAAAATTTCGAAATAGTTGAGCTTACCTCCGTAGCCAATTACATTCCTGCTCATTCTTGTAGGTACGGGCTTAATGTAGGGTATTTATAGTTTAGTTTGGGATCAAGCACTTTTCTGCGCCCATAAGAATCAAGTCCCCGACAGAAGCAATACTAAAAAATGCTTCTATTTATAAATAAGGTGATTCTGGTTGTCATAATTCGTCTGCTCTGGTAAATCGTTTATAAAGCTATTTGGGATATTCGGCTAAATGCACTAAAAAATGCCTGATAATCAGACAGGTAAAGTCATGTTCGAAACCGGGGAGAATTCAAAGGTTTAATGGGAACACTTTGAATTCCGAGTAAAATAATTGAATATTAATAGATTATAAACCTTAAACCATATTCTATGAAATTATTCAACAACGTTAATTCTCTTGTAGCGGTCACCTTGATTACTACATCCCTGATAAGCTGCGGTGGAAAAAAAGACGATTCAGGCAATGCAGGTACTACAGAACAAACCGCTGCCTCTTCTGATCATAAGCCAGAAGTAAGCAAGCCGAATACCAAGGCTCAGGTTCTGTATTTTGATGCCAAAGCTGAAATCAATGTAAACAGTGTTACTCTTGATTACTTCCCGACCGGCGAAGTACTGAGAGATCCTAAGAAAGAAGGCAAGCAGTTTCTGAGAGTTGAGGTTGCTATTACCAATAATGGAAAAGACCCTCTTACTCCTTCTTACACATCTTTCAAGGTGAATACTGCGAAAGAAAAGGGAGTTGGTATGACGATGCTTGTGAACGACGGAAACTCCACAGATGGTTATAAAGACAAGGAACTGAAAGCCGGTGAAACCAACACAGGCGCTCTATATTTTGAAGTAGACGGAAAAGAAACTCCTGCTACAATGACCCTGGTTTACGATGGAGGTTATGTGGATGGCAAAACTCAGATTTTAGAAATCCCATTAAAGTAATTTCTGCCATTTTAATCAAAACCCCGCTGAGTATTCAGCAGTTTTGATTTGATTATAGCGTGATTTATGTTAATGTAAATGAGGCACTTGTAACCTATTTCAGCTTGCGCCGTATTACGCTTTAATTCATTTTAGCAATAAAGTGAACTTACCTGTAACCTACACTACTAAACAAAGGAGGAAAAATGAAAATTGCCATTATCGTTTTAGGAATTCTTGGATCAATCTCATCATTTGGTCTTGGATCAATATGGTTTTCTGATTACAATAAAAGTAAAGACATTCTGGAGCAGGGAAAAGCCCTGGCCGGTTCAAACCCTGAATTGCTTGCCAGCATTGAAGGCGCAGAAAGCGCCGGCAGAGCATCCTATCTGTTACTGATTGGCGGCTTGCTGGCCCTGGTCGCTACATTCATGGTACCAAAATTGGGAAAGAAAGCAGCCATCGCTCTTGTCGTTATTGCATTGGCTCCAGCAGTTCTGGCGCCAAAAGCATTAGCAGGTACATTCTTTATTCTTGTCGCGGGCATTCTTGCTTTCCTGGCAAAGCCTAAGGAAGCAGCGCCGACCGTTTAAAGGATCAAAAAATCTGATTAACTCCGAATCGCTCATCCTCTAACAAGAGGTGAGCGATTTTTTTTTGTATCCAATAATGCTGTGTAATAATTCCTGCCTCTTATACCCAGGAGACTCTTGTTACGCCTCCTTTTAAGTTTAATCGCATTCTAATGGTATCCTAAAGCCGGCCTAATTATCAGGTCGTTATATTACATAACCAACAAGCAGTCATTATGAAAGCTTTATTTTTTCTGATGCTGATTCTTATCGCCCCAAGGATGTATGGGCAATGCAGCAAGCAATTCTAC
>JBJMLY010000519.1:0-2245 GCA_045805025.1 Cytophagaceae bacterium
AAGTCAGTTTGTTTTTTTCGTGAGGGTCCTTAACGCCCGTGCCTATAGCTGTGTTTTCAGGCAGATAATAGACACTCGCTTCCCAGCCTTTTTGTGCGAAACTCATTAGCCCTGAAAGAAAGAAAATTGTAAATAGGAGTAGATTTTTATTCATAAATTTGATGATAGTGGAATTCCGAAACTAAGTTAATAAAAGTCTATCTAATATTAAAATTTTCATATGCGCATTCACATAGATTTGCCTCAGAATCTAAATTTTTTCTGCGAAATACCTCTTAGAATCGGCGATATTAACTATGGCGGCCATCTGGGTAATGATTCGATCTTATCAATAGTGCACGAATCGAGGGTATTATACCTGAAAAGTCTGGGGTATGAGGAATTAAAGTTCGGAGGAGTCGGTTTAATTATGGCTGATTCGGCTATTATTTATAAATCCGAAGCTTTTTATCCCGAAACGCTGCAAATCAGGATCGGTGTGGCAGATCTTTCCGGTGTTGGTTTTGATCTCATTTATTCAATTACAGCGAAGAGTTCAGGCAAAGAAATAGCAAGAGCCAAAACAGGAATGGTTTGCTTTGATTATTCCTCCAAAAAAGTGGCCCGGCTTCCGGATGAGGTAAAAGTTCAAATGGAATCCTGCGCATAATTGTTTTGTTAAAGGTTACAATCCCTTGATGAATGGAATTCAGATATAATAAAGGGCTAAATTTGCATCATGACTATAAAGAAAGATATCCGCAAGCAAAGCCTTGAAGAGATTAAAAATTTTCTTCTGGGAGCGGGGGAACAGGGTTTCAGAGCCAAACAGATTTATGAATGGCTATGGAAGAAGTCTGCTACCTCCTTTGATCAGATGACCAATCTTTCGGTCTCTCTGAGAAATCTTCTTTCTGAAAATTTCGCCATTAATGCCATTCTGGTGGATCAGATACAGGAAAGCTCGGATGGTACGGTGAAATCCGCTTTCCGGCTTTTTGATAATAACATTATAGAAGGAGTGCTTATTCCCGCAGATGACCGCATGACAGCCTGCGTATCGTCTCAGGTGGGTTGTTCTCTTACCTGCAAATTCTGCGCGACAGGATACATGGAGAGAAAGAGAAATCTTGATCCTGCCGAAATCTACGATCAGGTGGTGCAGATCCGGAACCAGGCAGACCATTATTTTAAGCAGCCTTTAAGTAATATTGTCTTTATGGGAATGGGAGAGCCCCTGCTGAATTATTCCAATGTACTTAAATCAATTGAATACATCACTTCTCCGGAAGGCCTGAACATGGCTTCCAAAAGGATTACGGTATCGACGGCAGGCATCGCCAAAATGATCAAAAAGCTGGGTGATGATGAGGTGAAATTTAACCTGGCATTATCGCTGCATGCCGCCAATGATATTAAACGAAATCAGATTATGCCGATCAATGAGACCAATACACTGGAGGCTCTGATCGATGCACTGAAATATTTTTATTCCAAAACGGGAAACAGGCTTACCTACGAATATATACTGTTCTACAATTTCAACGATACCCTGGAAGATGCCCGTGAGCTTTATGAGTTCAGCAGGCATGTGCCCTGCAAGATCAATATCATCGAATATAATCCTATTGCCGAAGCAGACTTTGTAAATACAAAAGAAAACAGTCTGATGAAGTTTAAGAATTACCTGGAAGAAAAAGGGATTGTTGTAAATGTAAGAAGGAGCAGAGGGAAAGATATCGATGCAGCCTGCGGGCAACTGGCGATTAAGAAATAATCAACCTCAGTGATACGTTTTTTTTTGTTTACTTTTTCAGGCCTTCTTTTTGCCGGACAACTAGCTGCCCAGGATACCGCCAATGGTGATACAGGAGAGAAAAAAGATAAAAAGGATCACGAATTTTATTTTACCATCAATTTCCCTGGCGCAGGTTATTCCCACTATGAAATGCAGCCCGGCAGTTTACTTTATTATGACAAGTCCTTGCAGCATACAGTTGGTGTACAAGGGCCATTTGTAGGAAATGCCCTGAATGTATTTTACGGAGTGGAGGCCATGCTGCCGGTTAAAAGGTTTAAGGTCGGGGTCAGTATTTCCCAACAGTATATTCATATTTTGAAATTCTACAATAAAAGCATCGATGCCTATGCCGAGCCGCTCTTTTCTTATTACGAGCAGGTGCATTTTCAGAAGCTGGGTATACAGGTGGAGTATGTTTTCAGAAAAAGACAATTCAGTTCTATGTCTTTGTGCGCGAATACCGGC
>JBJMLY010000520.1:0-7157 GCA_045805025.1 Cytophagaceae bacterium
AAACAAAGCCGGAAGCTCATTAATCTCCTGGAATAAAATCCAGCATTTTTTCAAGGCCCATACCTCTGGAGCCTTTGATCAAAAGATGGCTGCCTGTAATGGTGTGCGATTTAAACCAATCGGTAAGACGGGCTTTATCGGGAAAATATTCAGCCTTCGGACAAGCCTGTTTGGCGGAAGCCATTTGTTCGCCGCAAAGGAGAACCTGATCGAAATCGTATCCCGATATGAGTTTACCCAGAACAGCGTGCTCCGCTTTACTTTCCTCGCCCAGCTCAAACATATCGCCGAGGATCAGAATCTTGGGAGAGGCCTTTATTTTTGCAAAATTCTCAATGGCGGCTTTCATGGAAGAAGGATTGGCATTATAGGCATCGAGGATAATTGTATTGCCTGCTTTCGAAATAATCTGTGAGCGATTATTCTGGGGATCATATTCCGAAACGGCTGCATTGGCCTTATCGGCAGGCACATTAAAATACTTCCCGATACACAGGGCAGCGGCAATGTTCTCGAAATTATAGGCGCCTGTGAGATGGGTCATTACTTTCTGACGTCCTTCGGTCTGAATGCTTACAAAAGGAGTTGACTCCAGAAGTTCGCATGCATAGTAATCTCCTTTGCGGGGATAACTTACCGGAGCTGTAAACTTTGAAAGTTCTGCCAGAATTTCATTCGCCGAATTGATAAAGGCTACTCCTCCTGTTTTCAAGAGGTAATCGTACAATTCTCCTTTCCCTTTTTTTACTCCTTCAAAACCTCCGAAACCTTCCAGGTGCGCTTTGCCGATATTGGTGATCAGGCCATGGCTTGGTTCCGCGATTTTACAATAGCCCTCAATCTCCTTCTGGTGGTTGGCACCCATTTCGATCACAGCCATTTCCATATCGGCAGCGATACTTAGAATCGTCAGGGGAATACCAATATGGTTGTTGAGGTTTCCCTGCGTGGCATAGGTTTTATATTTTTTGCTCAATACTGCTTTGATCAGCTCTTTGCTGGTCGTTTTTCCATTGGATCCTGTTATGGCGATAAAAGGAATCCTGAATTGCTTACGATGGAAATTGGCCAGATCCTGTAATGTCGTCAGCACATCCTTGACGAGGATATATTTATCCCCGAGTTTGTATTGCTCTTCGTCGATCACGGCCCAGCTGGCACCAAGGTCCAGTGCGTCTTTGGCAAATCGGTTTCCATTGAAATTAGCGCCTTTCAGCGCAAAAAACATGGAATGAGGCTTTACCTGACGGGTATCGGTACTTACTCCGCTGCATTCCAGAAAGTGCTTGTATATCTTTTTTATATCCATGACGATGGCCAATTAAACGATGCTTCGCAAATCTAACATATTTCAAACTTAAGGGTTAAAAACGGTAACTTGCTACCCGGATGAAAGTTTTAATATACATAGAACAATTGGCGGAGCCATCTTTTACCTACACCAACGAAATCATAAATTGGGCTCACGACAACATAGAAAACCTGGTCACTTTTGACCTGGATAATTTCTCAGACCCTTATATGTTCAAATATGCGATGCAGCTGGTGGAAAATGAAGAAAAAATCAGCATTGTGATCGACATTAAGGAAAAAACTGAAGCTGGGAAAATGACCGGCCTGATTGAGAAGATCATTCAGCACAAGGAAAAATGTATGGTGATGATGAATGGGGAACAGGTGATGATTGAAAAAATGCTGAGCATCCTGAAAGAACGGTATCGCCATGAAGCAGATACTCCTGCCCGGAAAAAAATCATCGCTGAATTCATGAATTCTAACTGATCTCAAATTTATCCGCGTCCATATCCGCAGGAAATTTTTCTCTGAAGGCCTTGAGCTCCTCATAATTCAGACTCATCGTATGGACCGCTTCCTGATCTGCCGCATTGAACAGTTCCTCTCCTTTATAATTGATGATCATCGAATCGCCTGAGTAATAAATCCCTTTACCATCTTCTTTAATCCGGTTCACACCAATGCAGTAAGAAAGATTTTCTATAGCCCGGGCTTTCAACAGGGCTTTCCATGCCGAGCTTCTGGCCTGAGGCCAGTTGGCGACATACAATATAAGATCGTAAGCATTGGAGACATTCCTGCTCCAGACCGGGAAACGCAGGTCGTAGCAGATCAGAGGAAAAATTTTCCATCCTTTTACCTCCCGGATCAGTTTTCTGTCACCCGCCGAATAAGTCTGATGCTCTTCGGCCATCCTGAATAAATGTCGTTTATCGTAATAAAACAAACTGCCGTCGGGCTCCGCCCATAGAAGTCTGTTGAAAAATTTACCCTCTTCTTTAATAATGACAGAACCGGTCACTACCGCTTTGGTCTGTTCTGCCTGTTGCTTAATCCATTTGCAGGCTTTATAATTCATTGGCTCCGACACAGCGGCGGCATTCATGGTAAAGCCTGTGGTAAACATTTCGGGCAGCACGATGAGGTCGGTCTTTTCGCGGATGCTCCATATTTTCTCTTCGAACATAGCGAGGTTGGCATCGGGAGATTCCCAATGCAGGGCTGATTGAATAAGACTTACTTTCAGATCCTGCATAGTTTTTCGGCTGCCCGTTTAAGAGTCTCTTCCTCTTTGGCAAAGCAGAAACGGAGGATATGCTCGTCAGTTCGCTGGTGATAGAATACGGATACGGGAATGGAAGCCACGCCGGCTTCGATGGTCAGTCTTTTTGCCAGATCGACATCGTGCTCATCGGAAATTTTCTTATAAGACATCAGCTGAAAATAGGTGCCGGCTGAAGGAACAAATTCAAACCTGGAATCTTTCATGAGCGCCGCGAATAAATCTCTTTTCTTCTGATAAAACGCCGGCAGTCCCAGATACATATCCTTTTCTTCCAGGTAATCGGCAAGAGCAAACTGCATAGGCGTGGGCGCGCTGAAGGTGATGAACTGATGGGCTTTCCTGAACTCGGTGCTCAGATGTGCAGGGGCAAGACAATAACCCATTCTCCATCCGGTGGTATGGAATGTTTTTCCGAACGAGGAAATGACCAGGCTACGCTCTCTGAGCTCAGGCCGGAGCAGCACACTTTCGTGTCGCGTATGATCAAAAATAATATGCTCATATACTTCGTCGCTCATGATCAGAATACCGGTGCCTCTGACAACCCTGGAAAGCTGGTCAAGATCCTCCGAAGAAAGCACCGAACCCGTTGGGTTATGCGGGGAATTGATGATGATCATCCTCGTTCTGGAGCTTATTTTTTCCTCCACCTGCTTCCAGTTGATCTTATAATCCGGATAATGCAGTTCCACAAATACAGGCACTCCGCCGCTGAGCTCAATAACAGGTATATAACAATCGAAGGCGGGCTCAAAAATAATCACTTCATCACCTAGCCTGACCAGGGAAGTGATGGCCGCGTAGCACGCTTCCGTCGCTCCGCATGTTACCGTAATCTCCGTATGAGGATCGTATTCCGCGTTGTATAATTCTTTGGTCTTATGGCTGATCTTTTCTCTCAAAGGCAGAATCCCCGCCATGGGCGCATACTGGTTAAAACCTTTGCGCATGTATTCATTCACCAGACTGATCAGTTTTTCAGAGCAAGGAAAATCGGGAAATCCCTGAGCCAGGTTAATAGCCTTATGTTCATGGCTCAGCTGAGACATCACGGTAAAAATCGTGGTGCCGACTTTAGGCAATTTGGAAAAAGAATCTGCCTTCGTAGCCATTTTATCGTTTAATGGGAAACTTCATTTTATAGCTTGCATCGGTAATGCCTTTGCTGATATTCGTAAGCTTACCTTTAAGCAATCTTTTTTTGATGGAAGAAATATGGTCCACAAAAAGCACTCCTTCAATATGGTCATATTCATGCTGAATAATGCGGGCCGCCATCCCGTCGAATGTTTCCGTGTATTCATTCCAGTCCGCGTCGTAGTAATGGATCTTCAGCTTCGGCTGACGCATCACATCAGCCCTTACCCCCGGAATGCTCAGGCATCCTTCTTCGTAAGCCCACTCCTGGCCTTCTTCTTTTACTATGGTCGGATTTACAAATACCTTTTTAAAATCATGCATCTTTTCATCGTCCAGGGGAGAGCCATCCGCAATAAAGAGCCTGAGAGAAACTCCTATCTGAGGCGCCGCAAGCCCGATACCATTGGCATTGTACATCGTTTCAAACATATCATCCACCAGCTTTTTAAGATCCTCTTTGTTTCTTTCAATCTCTTTGGCTGGCTTCTTCAGAACCGGGTCGCCGTAAGCGATAATAGGATAAATCATAGTAATGCAATCGTATTGTTTAGTGATCAGGATTCAAATTTAATTAATTAAGCTCATCTTTTCATTTCCAGAAAAGACTGAAGCATGATCGTAGCGCTGATTCTGTCGACATTGGCTTTATTCCTCCTGTCCTTTTTACTCATCCCTCCTCTGATCATTGTATCCAGGGCCATCGAAGAAGTGAACCGCTCATCAATCAGAAAAACTTCCTTTTCTGGGAACTGTTTCTTCAGCAATTCCACAAAGGCAGAAACGAATTTGGCATTTTCAGAAGCCTCGTTATTCAGGGTTTTAGGCATGCCCACCACAAAACTTTCTATGCCTTCAGACTGATCATACTTTTTCAGATAGGCCAGAAGATCGGAAGAAAGCACGGTCTCCAGCCCTGTCGCGAAGATCCTTAAAGGATCCGTGACAGCCAGACCGGTACGTTTGGTTCCGTAATCAATCGCTACAATTCTGGGCATTAATAAAATTAACCATTAAATCTCAATATTCATACAGATTCACATCGGGACTGAGCCTGTTGATGAAGGGATCGTGGTGAAAGCGGATTTGATTCTTTACCGTCTTTCCCGGCAAAGGGCCGCCGATAGAAATCAGTTTTGAAGCTTGCGTACCGGTAGAAAGTTTCCTGATATAAGAGGCATTGATGGCAGCCTCAAGATAAGCTTGTGTCTGAGGATCGGTAACGATCAGCAGGTTTGGTTCCTGACTGAAATTCTGTTCCAGGTACTCCTTTGTCTGCGCCAGGGCAGAAGGCTTTGTATGTTCGGCCGCGGTGTATATGGCCACACATATGTTGATCAGCAAAAAGCCAAGGATGGATATCTTCACGGCCAGGTGATTGAAATTCACAATGAAATAGATGATACCGTAAGAAATCAGAATGCAGAAAAATGGGATAAGAGGCAGAAGCAGGTTATACTCCGATCCAGGCGCTGAAAAACAAAGCACCAGCAGATACAGGCAGAAGCCCAGGCTCAGCGATAATAGCTTTTTTTTATCCAATCCGTAATCAAAGAGCACAAGGGCACCGAAAAAAAGACATACCAGCGTTGCGAGCGATGTGGGTATAAGGTACAGCCGTCTTCCGGGCCAGTAGCCACTTAGCCCTGATGCCCAGCTGTCTTTCAGAATTTCTTTCAGATGCGTCCACCAGCCGGGGTCAATCAGGAATTGATAGCCTGCAAGATCAGCAAGTTTGTTGCCCCAAAGCAGGACGGGTACTATCCATAATCCGAGTCCGGCGAAAAGAAAAACCATAGAAAAATAATTCTTTCCTTTCCACCAGGCATAGGCTGCCGGGATAATCAGAATGATCAGGTAGCAGGGTTTTATGCCCGCCAGCAGACCGGTGGTAAACCAGGCAAGGTATTGATTCCCTGTATTGGAGGTATTGGCAAGAAAAAAATACACGGCACCGCTGAGCAAGGCCGTTGCCAGCAAATCCGGAGAATACCGGTTGCTCATAATCCATACCAGGGGATTGAAAAAGATCAGTATGGCAATGAGGCCGCCTTCGAGCGATAATAACGGAGCATTAACCATTTTCAGAACAAAAATGATCAGCAGGAAAAGTGATATACCACCCAGAACGGAAAAAGTCATGGGCAGATTAGGAACCATGGTATAGATGAGGTTTGCCAGAAAAACAAAGGGGAGATTTCCCGCACATCGGTTTATATGTCCTTCGGCAATACAGGAGGCTAAATTGAACGATTGAAGGTCTTCGCTGTAATCCAGTGGACTCAGCATCCGGGAAAGAACGCAAACCAATAAAAGAATACTATAAATAATAAGGTTTTTCAAAGGGGCTTTCTCGCAAAAATTTCATATTTTTATTAGACGGATCACCGCTCCGTCCAGGCAACAAATTATTCAGTTAAGCACTTTTCGAATAACTTTGTTTCTGTTTTCAGGTTAATTGTATTATACCTTAAACTTTTTTGACCGTGAGTAAAGATAAAACTTCCAGAATTTACATCAAGCTGCCTATTTTTCTAGCACTGGCAATCGTATGCGGAATCTTCATAGGAGCCATCATGAATAAAAATTCAGCCAGCAGCAATATAGCACAGAACTATATGAAATATGCTGAAATCCTGAACTACATTGAAAGAGACTATGTAGACACGGTTAACATTGATGACCTGGTGGACTATTCCATTTCCAAAATGCTTGAGAAACTGGATCCTCACACCGTTTATATCCCGAAAAAAGATATTGAAATAGCACGCTCACAACTGAAGGGAGACTTTGAGGGTATCGGTATTGAATTCAACATCATCAAGGATACTTTATATGTAGTCACTCCAATCAACGGAGGTCCTTCAGAGACCGCCGGATTGTTGGCCGGAGATAAAATCGTAAAAGTCGATGATAAAAACATTGCAGGGGTCGGCATTACCAATTCCGATGTATTTAAAAAACTAAGAGGACCAAAAGGCTCTAAAGTGAAACTGACCATCAAAAGAAGAGGTGTTAATAATACTCTGGACTTTATGATCATCCGCGATAAAATCCCAACCTACTCGGTGGATGTAAGCTATATGGCAGACGCAGAAACCGGCTATATCAAAGTCACTAATTTCTCTGAAAACACTTATACCGAATTCAAGAGCGCCATTACCAAGCTGAATTCTCAGGGAATGAAAAAACTGATCCTGGATCTGCGCGACAATCCCGGAGGATATCTTGACCGTGCCACCAAAATGGCCGATGAATTCCTGCCTGATCATAAGATGATTGTTTATACGGATGGCAAGGAACCCCGCTACGATCAAAAGTATACAGCCGAATTTACCGGTGACTTTGAAAAAGGAGCTTTGATCGTTCTCATTAATGAAGGAAGCGCCTCTGCCTCCGAAATTGTATCGGGTGCTTTACAGGATAATGACCGCGCCCT
>JBJMLY010000521.1:0-3061 GCA_045805025.1 Cytophagaceae bacterium
AGGGTATATATTGAAGCAGGGAGGAGAGAATTTCGTGTTTCAGGAAAGGGAATACGTAAACAAAAACCTGATTTTCAGTCTGCCGGTACCGGAGTCCGGCAAGTTAAGCACCTATTACCTCAGAATATACTCCAAAAATTACAGCAGCTTTAATTTCAGAATTAAATCTGCCAACTACTTTATCTATTATATCACGAACGAGTATTACTTTCTCGGACTATACTATGGCATTCTCCTCATCATGGCGGTATACAACCTGCTGATGTTCTTTTCAATCCGGGAAAAAGTATACCTGTATTATGTGATGTACGTTGCCAGCGCCATTATCATTACGATGACCGACGATGGACTCGGATTTCAGTATCTCTGGAGCAATCACCCGGGCTGGATACGATTTATAGGATATAATTTCGCACCCTTATTTTATATTGTCGCCTTCATGGCATACTCCATCAGCTTCCTGGATATGGGCGGACAGTTCATTAAACAGAGGAAGATGGTGCTGGGAGTGACAGGGGCTTACCTGGTTTACTATATAGCGGCACAGTTCTTTTCCTTCGCCGATTCACCCATCGTCTATACGGTTCCTTTCATAGCCGCCTATGCGGCGACCTGGAATATCTATCTGAAAGGGTATAAGCCCGCTAAGCTTTTCCTCATAGGCTCCAGCCTGATCCTGCTCAGCATCATCATACTTCAGCTCAGGGCCGAACACATCCTGCAGGGAAATATCTTCACCGTATACATCCTTAATATAGGCCATCTGATCGATGTGGTGATATTCTCCTACGCCCTGGCCGAACGGTTCAAGATCATCAAAAAGGAAAAGGAAGAAGCGCAGCGGGAGATTATCCTGAATCTGGAAGAGAATAAAATGCTTCAGGAAAAAGTGAACCGGGAGCTGGAGCAGAAAGTACGAGAGAGGACCGAAGAGCTCAGCCAGAAGAACAGCGAGCTGATCGGTGCGAATGAGCAGCTGAAAATCCTCAACGACAAGATCAATGAGATGAACTCGAGGCTGGATTATGACAACTGGTATCTGAAAAAAGACATCAAGGAAGAAATCAAAGCCAGGGTGGTAGACTCAGAGGTGAGCTACGAGCAGTTCAACGCCGTGTTCCCTGATGAAACGGCCTGCTACCGGTACCTGGAAGACCTGAAATGGAAAGATGGCTTTGTCTGCCGTAAATGCGGCAATACCAAATTTTCGGCCACCGCCAATTCTTTCACCCGCAAATGTACCCGATGCGGAAATGTGGAATCGGCCATGGCTTACACGCTGTTCCATGGCATTAAGTTTCCGATCTATAAAGCTTTTTATATTACCTACATCGTGCACAGAAAGGGGGGAAGCATCACTTCAGAGGAGCTCGTCCAGCTGCTGAACATCGGCCGCAATACCGCCTGGAAATTCAAAAAGAAAGTGCTGGAAGAAGTGGAGAACTACAAAAAGAAGCACAAGAACCGACCGCTGGATTCCTGGGAGGAGATTATTTTTTGAGTTGTTGGTTGTTCGTTGTTGGAGCTTTTCTCCAACAACCAGAGAATATCCGGAACTCACCCATGTGATCAGGATGATTTAAATTTATAAACTATTGATAAATAGATTTTTAGTTGCGTTTATGTCAATAATCTATTAAGCCTCATTTTTTTCATGTTTGCTGTCTCTGAAATTGTGAATAAGTACTGACCTGAATCCTCCAAAAAAACCTCCTTTAAAGCCAATAAAATCGCATGAATTTGGCTATCTTGCTACATACTTTTAAACCCTTTAATTTCCTTTAAAAACCATGGCGGACAATATCATCCCGATCAACATTGAAGACGAAATGCGCGGAGCCTACATCGACTATTCGATGTCCGTAATTGTATCAAGAGCACTGCCCGATGTGCGCGACGGATTAAAGCCCGTACACCGCAGAGTTCTGTTCGGAATGTCCGAATTGGGCGTCAATTACAACAAGCCTTATAAGAAGTCCGCCAGAATCGTGGGAGAGGTGCTGGGTAAGTATCACCCGCACGGAGATGCTTCTGTATACGATACCATGGTCAGAATGGCTCAGACCTGGTCTTTACGCTACCCATTGGTAGACGGACAGGGCAACTTCGGTTCCATCGACGGAGATTCACCCGCTGCCATGCGTTATACCGAGGCAAGGCTTAAACGAATCGCCGACGAAATGCTGGCCGATATCAACAAGGAAACAGTTGACTTCCAGCCAAACTTCGACGACTCCCTGCAGGAGCCTACCGTGCTGCCTGCCAAAGTGCCGAATCTTCTTATCAACGGAACTTCCGGTATCGCCGTAGGTATGGCCACGAATATGGCTCCCCACAACCTTTCCGAAGTGGTGGATGGGACCATTGCCTATATTGACAACAATGAAATCACCATCGCCGAGCTGATGGAATTTATAAAAGCTCCTGATTTTCCGACAGGAGGTACCATTTACGGTTTCAGCGGCATAAAGTCGGCCTTTGAAACAGGCAGGGGACGTGTCGTCATGCGCGCCAATGCCACCATCGAAACCACTCCGAATGGCAGAGAGCAGATCATTGTGACCGAGATTCCCTATATGGTGAACAAGGCCAACATGATCGAGAAGACGGCCCAACTGGTGAACGAAAAGAAAATTGAAGGCATTTCCGATATCCGCGACGAGTCGGACAGGGACGGGCTACGGATCGTGTACGATCTGAGAAAAGACGCTATGTCCAGCATCGTATTGAACAACCTCTACAAATATACACAGCTTCAGTCCTCCTTCGGGGTTAACAACGTGGCCCTGGTTAAGGGAAGACCGTTGACCCTGAACCTGAAAGATCAGATCGTTTACTTCGTAGAGCACAGACATGAAGTCATCGTCAGAAGAACAGAATTTGAATTAAGGGAAGCCGAAAAGAGAGCCCATATACTTCAGGGTTATCTGATCGCCCTGGACCACCTGGACGAAGTGATCAAGCTGATCAGGGAATCCAGGGATCCGGAAGTGGCGAAGGACGGCCTGATCGCCAACTTCGGCATGTCGGAAATCCAGGCCAAGGCTGTGCTTGAATTAAG
>JBJMLY010000522.1:0-1832 GCA_045805025.1 Cytophagaceae bacterium
AAAATATTCAGATACTCCCCAGAATAAGCAACTTAAATCTATCATGGTTATCAGCCTGCTGGTGGTTTTGATCCTTTTCTCCATCGTGGAGACCAAGATCGTTCACTACTCCTCTTTCTGCTATTTTCCGATCAGCTTTCTGGCGGCTTATACACTTCATAAAATTTACCGGCATAAGGTATTTATGGCTTCTTTTTTTCCAGTGGTCGTTTTCTGCTTCGGATTACTCTTTGCCCTGTTGCTGATCCTTCTGCCATTATTTATGGTGAATCTGTCCTCAGGCCTTGCCTGGATTCAGTCTTTTGCTCCCATCAAAGATGATTTTGTGATGGCCAATCTTCAGGCTTCGGTGAGCTGGTCGGGATTTGAATCGCTGATTGGTGTCTTTTTTCTGATCGTATTGATCGCATTTCTTGTACTTGCGAAAAAACAGCTCGTAAAGGCCAGTATCGTACTTTTTGCCGGAAGCATGATTACCCTGCAGACGGTCCTTTATACGATCGTTCCCAAAGTAGAAGGGTATATCCAGGCTTCGGTGATAGATTTTTATGAATCGCAGAAAGGAAAAGATATTTATGTGGAAGTGTATGGCTACAAAAGCTATGCTCATCTCTTTTATTTTGACAAGCAGCCCGGCAATCGTCCGGAATCTTTCAGGGAAGAATGGCTTTTGAAAGGAAAGATCGATAAGCCGGTTTATTTTGCCACGAAGGTCACGAACCACGACCTCGATCATGTTGAAGGAATAAAATTCCTGGACAGTAAGAACGGATTTAACTTCTATGTCAGGAACCCCTGATAGACCCAACGGTTTCAGCCTGTATTTTTAATATACGCTTTGAACAGGCACTGGTTTTTCAAACATAGGGTATCCGAAATAAATTCCGGCAGCGGCTTCAAAATAGTTTAAGTTCTTGATTTCACGGTAGGAATAAAAAACCTTATTGAATTTCCCGCTAAAAATTAAGCCAAGTCCTGAATTTTTAAATGGAATGATAACCCCGGCTTCTGGGCAAACACCAAAATTGATTTTATCTTTTTTTACAGGTACCACACCAAACCATTTTTCATATTTTGACCAGTATCCTCCTACGCCAGCCCCAATATAAGGCATCACATAATGCAAACTTCTTAAATAATAATGACCGGTCAGCAGTACAGGCACTGTGTGAAAATACCGGAGCTGCACAGCGGATACCGTACCCTTGTCGGTATCATAAACGGCTCTGGAAACTTTTTCCTTAAAGCAATTCCATCCGGTCCTAATTCCTAAGGTAAGATTTCTTTGAACGAAAAAGCGGTATTGGAGCTGGGCTCCATCGAAGGCTTTATCAGAAATAAATGAATGAAGGTCTCCCGAGGGGACTCCGTAAGAATAGTCAAACGAAGTAATAGCGCGCATTTTAACCTGCCCGTATGAAGCAGTATAAAATAACAAGCTTGTTAAAACGAAGATAGAGTATCTTTTTTTCATAAAGGATTACTTGCCGTCTTTCAGATATGGAGATTGATCAAATGCGCCAGTGATTGCTTTTACAATCCTGTCGTTGTTATTACCCGAGGTGCTATCGGTGAGCGAGCCGGCAAGCACCGCGCTCCATATCACATTGATTTTATTTCCTCCGGAAGTTCTTGCTGTTTTCAGATCAAACATTTCAATGGAGATACTTCCTACGTCTATTTCATAATAGGCGTAGTAAGGAGGGAAGGCATATCCGTAGCCCGGAAAGCCATAAAAAGCCGGGCTGGCATACCCTGAGTAAGCGCCGCCGGACAGGTATGGATAATAGGCGACGGGCGCATCTTCTGTAAAGCGCAAGGCGGATACGGAA
>JBJMLY010000523.1:0-5577 GCA_045805025.1 Cytophagaceae bacterium
AGAACTGCAATCCTGGAAAACTGGTCATTGAACGGCATAATGATATCGTAAGCTTCGGGGGACATGTTTACGATGCCTCCACCAAAGCCCCGCTGGCTGCCATGATTACATTTACAAGAGACGATACAAAAGAATCAAAGCAGATCAGCAGCAATAAAACGGAAGGCGCCTTCCGGATCGAAACGAAGAAAGGCAATAAGTTTTATGTATTCGTGCAGTGCAAAGGCTATCTGAATTACTACGACACCCTACCGTTTTCCAACACCGGCAAAGACTTTTATCTGGAACCGATCGTAATCGGAAAAAGCATTCAGCTGCATAATATTCTCTTTGAAAAAAGCAGTCCGGTGCTGACGAATACCTCTTATTCGGAGCTGGACAGGCTGGCGGGATTTCTGAACGAGAACCCTACGATTGAAATCAGGCTGGAAGGACACACCAGCCGGGAAGGCGATGAAAGCAAAAACCTGATCCTTTCTGAAGAGCGTGTTAAACGGGTGAAAGAATACCTGGTCGGCAAGGGTGTGGCAGCTAATCGCATTACTTACCAGGGTTTCGGCTCACAAAAGCCATTGGCACCCAATACCACGGAAGAAAACAAAAAGCTGAACCGCAGGGTGGAATTTAAGATTACGAAGAGCTGATGCTTCGACTCCGCTCAGCATGACCTTCGACTGCATAGCTTGCGAGAAGTATACAGGATCCGGAATTTATTGTTGATTACGGTCTGTCGGGGGACAGACCGCGGCCTGGAGCTGAGGAATTACCAATCATTTTTGTGAGAGGATCGTTATAACTTTTTGTAATTATCGGTAAAATACTTTTTTAACTCGCTTATCAGAGTCGGCATCATTTGCACATACTTTCTTTCACATTCACTGCAATCTTTAAACATGCAGTATTTCACACAATAATCAATTCGAATTATATAACTCTTTGTCTCTATGAATTCAAAAATCTCTCCTTCTCTGCCTGGTTTAATTTTTATAAATTTCTCTTTATATTTTCTATTAATTATCTCAATACTGGCACCGACATTATTTCCACCTCTGTCTGTTAACTTAGTAAAGAGGGAAAGATAATAGGAACCGGGATAATTTCGATCGATAAAGGCTGAATCAGGAGTTGCAATCCAATCATTAGAAAGATGACTACTAACCTGGTTGATAATTTTCAGATGCTTATGAGAAATCTGAGCATTAGATAATAGGGGAAATAAAAAAATAAAAAAAGACAGCCGTTTCATGTTTTCTAAGATACAAAGCCACCATCCACATTGATCACCGATCCGCTGATATAGGATGCTTCGGCAGAAGCAAGGAAAACATAGGCATTCACCACATCTTCGTAAGCCCCTATCCTGCCGGCAGGGATTTTTTCGCGGATGGAATTAAGTACCTCCTCGGGCACCGTATTCATGTTTTCCGTTTCAATCACACCAGGCGAAACGGCATTCACGGTAATACCATTCTTGCTTAGTTCCCTTGCCCAGACACGGGTGATTCCAAGCACACCCGACTTGGCAGCGGCATAATTAGTTTGTCCGAAGTTACCATACAATCCCACCATGGAAGAAGTATTGATAATGCGTCCATAGTGATTCCTGATCATAAAAGGCGCTACTGCCTTGGTGCAATTAAAAACGCCGGTAAGGTTTACGTCGACTACCTGCTGCCATTGTTCCTGAGTCATTTTCAGCTGAGTGGCATTGCGGGTAATACCTGCATTGTTGATCAGGATATCGATCCGGCCTAACTGATCAAATGTCGCCTGGGCGGCATCGTAGACAACAGGAAATTTGGTGGTATCGACTTTCAGAAAGAAAACGGAAGCTGAATTTTTGCCGAAAGTTGCAGCAACTTCAGCTTCGTTAATATCCCAGATCATGACCTTCGCGCCTTCGGAAAGAAATCTTTCGACGGCCTTCTTCCCTATTCCCTGCATTCCCCCCGTAACAATCGCGACTTTTTCTCTGAGCTTACCTGACATGATTCCATTAACTTGATCCCACAAAAAAGCAAAATATTACCGAATAGGAAAGAAATGGGGGGAAAATAGTTGTTGGTTGCCGGTTGCTAGTTATTGGTTGTTGGAATACTGCAGCAGTGTTTACACCAACAGAACAATATAAAAGCACTTTTTTAAGTTTAGCAAGAAATAGTTATTCATTACTGAATGGGCTGGTGCTGGTTATTGAAACACGAACAACCAGCAACTAGCAACCAAAAATTACTTTGCTGTCTCCATCGGATATCCCTTATTCACCCAGTCTTCGTTGAGGCCGGTAGGGATATTCAGCACTTTGGCTTTGGTATAACCTGCGCCTTTCAGGTAATTCAGGGCTGGCGCTACGTTCGGACAATGAGAAGCTTCGCAGCATCCGCAGTAAAGAACGATCTGTTTGTCTTTAGGAAGTTTGGCTGCTTCTTTCTTCAGTTTTTCAAGCTCGTCAGGAGCTGCAGCACTGCCAATGTAATGTGCGGTCTTGATATTATTCATAGGACCAACATTGTAAATGACAGGTTTTTTAGCGTTAGGATTGGTAAGCAGATCATAGAGTTGCTCCGTGGAAATAAGGTCTTCAGCGGGTAAAGGATTGTCAGAAAAAACGGTTTTAAAGGAAACCAGCAATGCTGAACATGCCAGCAATAAGACGATAAGTGTATTTTTGATTTTCATACCAGTAAGGATTCTTGGTGTTAAAAACGTTAAAATAATAAAAAAAGTGCTCAAAAAATATGCCTGAAATTCCCCGACTCAGGATAAAAGCAATCCGACTCCGAATGTAAGCACAAAAAACAGGGTGCTCAGGGACATCTGTTTCAGGTATGGATCGATTAAATGAGGTTCCTGCGTCTTCCAGATCACCATGCCATTGCGGAGCATCAGGATAAAACTAATAAGATAGATCAGCTGAAGTCCGCTGCTGAACCGATACCACGTGAAAATCAGAGCACAGCAGCAACCCGCAAAGAGCAGGCTCCAGTGGTAGATTCTTGCTTTATAAGGTCCCAGCCTTACCGGTATAGACTTTTTCCCGGCCTCGGCATCGGATTCTATATCCCTGATATTGTTAATGTTCAGCACAGCTACGGAAAACAAACCGCAGGAAGCAGCAGGAAACAACATGGCCGGATCCAGATGACTGCTCTGCAGAAAGCAGGTACCCAGCACTCCTACCAGACCGAAGAACAGAAATACGGAAACATCTCCGAAGCCAGCATACCCATAGGGATTTCTGCCTGCCGTATATTTAATAGCAGCCAGAATAGCCAGCAAACCCAGGAGAAAAAATCCAAGAAAATTAAAGGTAATGTCCAATCCGAGGTAGAGCAGATATACTCCTGAAACAAGCGAAAGCAGTGAGAAGAGAATAATAGCCCTCTTCATGGACTTTGGAGAAATGATACCTGATTGAACTGCTCTTTGAGGACCTTTACGTATAACGCTATCGGCGCCATTTTTAAAATCGCCATAATCATTGGCCAGGTTGGAAAGCACCTGAAGAAGGATGGTGGTGAGCACACAGAACAGGAAAATTACAGGCTTGAAGCTATGCTCCCAGGCAGCCAGAAAGCCACCCATGCCAATGCTGGAGAGAGAGAGAGGCAGCGTCCGTAAGCGGGAAGCCTTGATCCAGGCCTTCAATTGATCACTAGTCATTCCTGATTTCCGGTTCGGTTAATTAATATTATTTCATTGCAAAGATAAAGAGTCTGCACAAAAAAATAGCCCGTCTTCAGGAAATAAGACAGGCTACTCAATTTAAATACATAAAACAGGTTATTTCTTATGTATAGCTTCAACAATTTCTTTGCTCATAGGATTCATGGATGCTGAAAAATAATTTACAAGCTCCCCTTTTTCGTTGATGAGGTATTTACCAAAATTCCAGCCTGGCTCTTCGGTATTCCATCCGTTTTTATTTTTATCGCTGAGCCATTGATACAGAGGATGTTTATTTTTCCCTTTGACGTGTACTTTTTCAAAAAGCTGGAAAGTGACGCCGTAGTTGGTCGAACAAAACTGCTTGATTTCTTTAGGCGTCCCCGGCTCTTGCCCGGCAAAGTCATTGCATGGAAAACCCAGAATCGTTACAAGGTCACCGTATTTATCATTCAACTCCTGAAGTTTCTGATACTGGGGCGTATTTCCGCACATGGAAGCCACATTCACGATCAGCACTTTCTTTCCTTTGTATTTGGAGAAATCAATGGTATCGCCATCAATGGAAGGAATTCTGAAGTGATAGAACTTGCCGTCGCCGGTATGATTAGCCGCATGGGATGTCTTGCTGTAAGGCCTGTTAAAGCCCAGCAGAGGAAGAAGGAATAGAAGGAGTTTTGAGGTTTTCATATTTCAGATTTAGTGCTTAGTGCTCTGTGCACAGTGCTTAGAAAATAGAATAAATAAACTAATGACAAATGACTGCTTATTGTTCTTACAATGATCTATGCAACGAACCACTGAACACAGAGCACTAAGCACTATACCTTACATTCTCTCCGGCACTTCGATCCCCAGAAGATGCATGGATCTTCTGATGGCTTTTGCCACTGCAGCAGACAGAGCTACACGGAAAGATTTAGCCGATTCGCTTTCCGCGTTAAAAACTGATACTTCTGTATAAAAATGACTATACGCTTTTGAAAGGTCATAAACATATTGCGCAAGAAAGGATGGAGAATATTCCTTCCCTGCAAGCTGGAGAATATGTGGGAACTCATTCAGGCAAATAATAAGATCCTTTTCACTCGGATGCAGAGCTTTATAATCTGCAAAATTAATTGGAGCAAATGGAATATCAATCTGATGAGCCTTTCTTACTATTGCCGAGATCCGCGCATAGTTAAACTGCATATAAGGTCCTGTGTTACCCTGAAAATCTATAGATTCCTCCGGATTAAACAGCATGCGTTTCTTTGGATCCACCTTCAAAAGAAAATATTTTAAAGCTCCAAGAGCTACAGTGCGGTATAAAGATTGCAACTCCTCTTCCTTAAACCCTTCCACCTTACCCAGCTCCGTGGTTTGACGCTGAGCGGTATCGATCATTTCCTGTACCAGCTCGTCGGCATCTACGACCGTTCCTTCTCTGGATTTCATTCTCCCGGAAGGAAGATCGACCATACCATAAGAAAGATGATAAACACCATCGGCATACGAGCGCCCCAGCTTTTTCAGGATCAGCTTCAGCACTTTAAAATGATGATCCTGCTCGTTGCCTACTACATAAATGGAAGATTCGGATTTGTAATCGTTGTATTTCAGATCGGCGGTTCCCAGATCCTGAGTAATGTAAACCGAAGTACCATCACCGCGCAGCAGAAGTTTTTCATCAAGCCCGTCGGAACTCAAATCCACCCATACGGATCCGTCCGGCTTTTTATAGAAAATGTTTTTTTTCAGCCCCTCCTCCACAATGGTTTTACCCAGCAGATAGGTATCGGATTCGTAGTAAAACTTATCGAAATCCACGCCAATCATTTTATAGGTAGCGTCAAAGCCTTCGTAGACCCAGCCGTTCATTTTCTTCCAGAGCTCGGTAACCTGCCCATCCCCTTTCTCCCATTTAAG
>JBJMLY010000524.1:0-3241 GCA_045805025.1 Cytophagaceae bacterium
GCTATTCCAACGCCTCAGGGTAATTTTATCATTAACAGCAACGACATTGTACTGGTGAGCAACACCCGCGACCTGATCGGCAGAAACAATAAAAAGCAAAATATGAGCAAGGTAGTGGAGCTTTTCGGAAATCCGCTTTATTACAATTATGCAGAAACAAACGACTCCACGGAAACAGAAGTCAGACATAATATACAGCAGCTCCCGGGCGCAGAACAGGAGATTCTGGAGCTTCAGGCTTTGTTGAAATCAAGCGGCTGGACTCCTGAAACATTCATGGAGAAAACAGCTACTGAAGAACGGGTAAAGAATCTTAATAATCCCAAAGTCTTCCATATAGCTACTCACGGATTTTTCATGGAAGATACCTATGTAGACGATAAGGGGACAGAAGGCGTGGTTGAAAGCAAAGCAATACAAAACCCGCTGCTCAGATCAGGGCTTCTGCTCAGGAACGGAGGCGAAAGGATTGCCAATAACAACGTTTATGAATTCAATAAGGAAGAAGGAATTCTGACAGCTTATGAGGCCATGAACCTGAACCTGGATAATACAGAGCTGGTCGTGCTCAGCGCCTGCGAAACCGCCAGAGGTGAAGTCCAGTTGGGAGAAGGTGTTTACGGATTACAGAGAGCCTTCCTCGTAGCCGGGGCGAATAGCGTTGTGATGAGCCTTTTCAAGGTCAATGACCAGGTCACGAAAGAGCTGATGGTGCTGTTCTACAAAAAATGGATCGCTACAGGCAACAAGAGAAAAGCATTTACCGACGCTAAAAAGGAAATAAAAGAAAAATATTCAGATCCTCTTTACTGGGGAGCCTTTGTCATGATCGGACTGGATTAGTTGTTGGTTGTTAGTTGCTGGTTGTTGGTGGACTTCCATCTCTTACTGTCATTCAGGAGGAACCTCGTTTGAAACTGGCAGAATTTATCGGATTAAATGATTAATCAGATTCTCTTCAGGTATATCAGGAAAGAGTCTGAAGTCGCACTCTCGCTTAAAACCCAGCCGGAAGACTTCAGACAACAAGTTAATGTCACCCCGGTGCAGTCGAAGCATTGTCTGTTAATGAACCGGCCTGGGTTTTAGAGCTATAATCTACCTGAATTCGTCCAGACTATCAGAATAACATCCCATATGTCTTCATTTATTCCGCACCAGGCTTTATGGGAGTACTATCGACAACAACAAATCTTCTTTTTAGATTTAAAAAATATTTTTCAAAGTAATTGTATGAAATGTACGCAACCAGTATGGTAGCAGTAAGTACCGTAAAATAAACGATAAAATATTTATAGAGAGGCTGAATCTCCAATAGCCGAAGAATTTTTGAGAATAGAAAAATAAGTAAAGGATGAAATACATAAATACCGTATGAAATTCTCCCTAAAAAATCAAGAGCCTTTATTTCAAGATTTAATATCCTGTTTTTGATATTTATCTGACCAATTATAATCACAAGAGCAACTCCGCATATAATTTCATTATCAACGATGGAAGCGATATGAAATTTATTAATTGTGACCAGCAGAATTATTAGCCACGCCAAACACTGGGCTACTTTATTATCTACTATTTTTAAAAATAATTTATTGTTTTGTTTGTATAATATTGCTCCTGCCGCTCCAATCAGCATGGTATGAAATCTGGTAATTTTCATGGCCTTAGTAAAAAAGCTTTCCGGGTAAGTAAAATGAAGCCAGACTTTTGTTCCAAAGAGAACTAGTATCATAATTAAAATTACCGGTAGAATATTAGTCCTGATTTTTTTGTTGAACCAGGGCCAGAATAAGTAAAATTGCTCTTCTACTCCCAAGGACCAGTAATGTGCTAAAAAAGGCAACATAGTCCGTAAAATATAAGGGACATTGGCCGCATAAAATAAGTATAATACCAGTGATTTGACATTTAATTCTAATCCGAAGTAAACTATAGCAATTACACTGGTAATGAGATATAAGTAATACAATGGCCAGATTCTAAGTATTCTGCGCAGATAGAACTTTCTGATATCGATGGGCTGTACTTCTTTTTCGGCCTGAAGTAAATAAGTGATTAAAAAACCACTTATCACAAAAAAAATATCTACACCGTATCCCGCAAGATCCAGTCCATAGGGAGTTTTATCCTGTGGAGAACTAAAAATGAATGGGCTTAGATTATAATCTTCTAACTCCAGAGTAATATGTGAAACCACTACGGCAATGGCACAGATCGCCCTAAGACCATTAAGACCCGGAAAATATATAGCTTTCCTCATTGTGAATTATAAGTAAAAGGCCGGTCTTACATCTTATTTCCCATACAAAACCCGGTTAAGAAACTACAGCAGGAAATTATAAAATTCTTTATACCAGCAAAAAATCAGCTTTAAGCATGACAATAAGTAAAGATCCTTGTAAAAAAGCAACATCAGCCTTACCTATAAAAAACAAAAAGCCCTCCGCGATGCGGAGGGCTTTTGCATATGAAAAACTCTTATAATTATTTTATCTCAGCCAGGTTGTTTCTTTGTAAGAAACGTCCGTAAGCTACTTTGTAGTCTTCTACGGTAGGCTCTAACTTGATCGCTGTTTCATAGTTCTCAACAGCATTCAGGATCAGCTTATTTTCTTCGTAGAAAGAAGCCATGATCACTTTATTCAGAGCGCTTTCTTCTGAGAACTCCTTGTTAAGCTCAGTAGTTTGCTGAGAAACAATGGTAGACTTATCTTTAGAAAGATGCTTTAAAGCATACTCGTCAGATTTCATGTTTGGATTCTCTTTTGAGCTGATAGAAAGGATGTAAACTTGTTTGTCATCTTTCATATCCACTTTGCTAAGGTCGATTACAGCAGAAGATTCTGTTGTTTCGGTCTTGAATATTGGCTCATCAAACATGTTTGTCACTTTTACGACATACGTTTTAACACCCTTTACAGGCTGCCATTTAACGAGGTTCTTGCTTTCAACGAAGAAAGCTTCTTTCGGAACAAATGCGTGAATAGCATTGTCACCTCTTTCTACCGAACCGGTTACATCCATGTATTTATGACGGTTTCTGGTCATATCTTCATTTTTAGCCGTCATTTCACCGACCATGAAGTCTACATATTTTTTTCCCATGCCGGCATTCTGAGCAGATACTTCTGAAGATAATTTTTCAGCTGTGTAAGTTCCCGCTTTCTTGATCTCGATGGTTTTGCCGCTTTTGTGAGCAAGTCCAAGGTAGCCGCCTTCAGCGATGGTAATTTTATCAGCC
>JBJMLY010000525.1:0-7656 GCA_045805025.1 Cytophagaceae bacterium
AGGTCGTGCAGGCCATGATTTCTTCAACGGTGATATAATCGCCCAGCAAGGATTTTCCATCCTGAAAGTCCTTTCCGGTTTTATCGAGACCTCTTCCCACCTCTTCCAGGCGGTCGCGAGTGTCCATCATGATTTTGCGAGGCGATAGTTTTTTTCCGGTGATGTTGGCCGGACAGGAATTGGTGCAGCGCCCGCATTCGGTGCAGCTGTAAGCTTCCATCAGATTTTTCCAGGTCAGGTCCATCACATCCTTGGCCCCGAAGCGTCCAGGCCCGGCCTGCGCGTCTGCCGGCGTTGCATCGGCAGGTGTGAGATTCAGCATCAGGTTTACTTCTTTGGTAACCTCAGGCATATTGTTCCATTTTCCTACAGGTTCCAGCTTGGAGAAGTAAGTGTTCGGGAAAGCAGTGAAGATGTGCAGGTGTTTGGAATCCTGGAAGATGTAAACCGCGAAAGATAAAACACCGATGATATGGAACCACCAGCCGAAGCGTTCAATGAAGATCAGCTGCGAATCGGAAAAGCCGCTGAAGAGGCCGGTGAGAAAATGGCTGAAGAAGAAGTGACCGGTCTGAATGAAATGTTCAGCGCCTCTGGCCTGAAGTACTACGTCTGCCGCGTTCATACTCAGGAATGCCAGCATCAGGCAGATCTCGACGCTTAGAATGATATTGGCATCCAGCTTCGGCCATTTGCGCATTTCGATGCCTTCGAAGCGTTTGACGTGGATGATGTTTCTGCGGATAAGAAATGCGGCACAGGCAATGATCACCGCGACGGCGAAAAATTCAAAGACATTGATCAGGAAAGGGTATAGGCTGCCAAGAACCGGAGCAAAAATGCGGTGGGTTCCGAAGGCTCCGTCGATGACGATTTCCAGGATCTCCAGGTTTACGATCAGGAAGCCTGCATAGATAAATAAGTGCAGCAGGGCAGGAACCGGACGATGGAACATTTTCTTTTGTCCGAGTGCGATGAGCGCCATGGTTTTAAGTCTTTCCATAGGGCGGTCGCTGCGGTCGGTATCTTTACCGAGAAGAATGTTTCTGCGGATCTGCCTCACCCTCTTGCTGATGAGGAATGTTGCGGCAGCAAGGATGAGTATAAATAGGACCTGAGGTATAAAGTTCATAGGACTAAAATAATACTTAAGTTTAATATTAATAATTTTGTTTAAAAAGCAAAAACCGATATCTTTGCCCTCCTATTAAGGTGATGTAGCTCAGTTGGTAGAGCAAAGGACTGAAAATCCTTGTGTCGGTGGTTCGATTCCACTCATCACCACCTTAAGCACGAAAGCCCGCACATGCGGGCTTTTTTGTTGGTTTGCGATTCCAGGTGTGTGTCCTACAGACCCTGGAGGAGAAGAAGAAAGTTATTCCAGTAAGAGTCTTTTATCAGAGGTTGTTGGCCTCTGATTTCTATGCAATAGACTCCTGGCAATACCCTTTGGCGTGAACGTCCTCGTGCCTATATCGTTTAGATTTTAAGGCAGGTTACATAGATTATGCAGGTATTAATGGTTTGCTGGAAATAAAATTCATTGTGTAGCTATAATAGAGAGAGAGAGTCACGAACGAGGACATTCGCGCCAGAGGGAGGGATATTAGAACATTCAATTTTTAAAATAATTTAAACCTGGAGATTCATTTGAATTAGCAAGCTTCTGATTTTTTCTTCAGTTAGAGGTTTATATAATTGGTAATGAATATTTAATTGAGATGCTTTTTCTTTATCACGTTCAGCTGTCGATGTAGAAAGAATAGCAATATGTGTTTTTGAAAAATCAAAAGATTTCATTTTTTTCAATTCTTCTAAAAAATGAAACCCATCCATGACAGGCATATTGATATCTAATAAAATTAGTTCTGGATAACATTTATGCTTTTCAATATAGGTATGTAGATAGATTAATCCTTCTTCTCCATTGAGAACAACATTGACCTCTTCACTGATAGCCATCTTCTTTAAGAGTCGAACATTAATGAAGTTGGTAATTACATCATCATCGATTAATAAAATACAACTAATCATAGTAGGTTAATAGATAACCGATAGCTGGGAAACAGTAAAAACCACATATTGTGGTTATTGTTTTAGGTAACCATATCAAGTTGTATATCTGCCGTTGCTGAGATAATAATTATTTCCAGCTGAACAACGAAGCCCGCATCTGCGGGCTTCGTTGTTGGTATATAGATTGGTTATCAACACTTCTTTCCCTCAAGGTTTTGTTATTTTAATTTTGTTTAATTATTTTTGATAAAAGTTAAACAAAAATGTCTCTCTATTCTATAGCCGATCTTGAAAAACTTTCGGGCGTAAAGGCCCATACCATACGCATATGGGAGCAACGCTATGCCCTGCTAACACCTTTGAGAAGCGCTACCAACATCCGGTATTACGATGACGCTGAGCTCCGAAAGCTATTGAGGATAAGCACCTTAATAAATAACGGCTTTCGAATCTCAGAAATAAGTAAACTCTCGGAAGAGCAGATCAATCAGGAACTCGACCGGCTGATCGAGACGAGCCAGGCTGGCAGTGAAATGGTTTTTATCCACCAATTGATCGATGCGGGCATTAACTATGATGAGTCAGGATTTAAAAAGGTATTTAACAGCTGCCTGAAAAAGCATGGGATTATCAGCGCCTATATTAAAGTCATATACCCGATGCTGGAAAGGATCGGAATGCTCTGGACCAAGGAGGATATTGTACCGGCGCAGGAACATTTTATCTCGAATCTGATCCGGCAGAAATTATTCACGGCCATCGACGGACTGCCTTTGCCGAAGGACCCTGCAGCTACCTATGTCTTATTCCTGCCGGAAGAAGAGGAACACGAGATCGGCTTGCTCATAGCGGCCTACCTTTTAAGGCGCAAAGGCATCCAAGTCATTTATCTTGGCCAGCGGGTGCCGCTGGCCAATCTGATGCTGACCGTTTCTTCATGCCAGGCTACGCACATCATGAGCTTTTTTGTACACAGACAAAAGAATTCAGAAGCACAAAAGTATATCAATATGCTTTCCAGTGAATTTGACGACCTGAAAATCATCATTGCCGGCAATGCCTGGCTGATGAGCCAGCTCCATATTCCTGAAAATATTTTGTGGATCAGTTCTGTTAAACAATTTGAAGATCACCTCGTTAGCTATGCCTGATTCATCACCAGCTATGAAAAAAATTGCAGTCATCGGCTCCGGATTTTCCGGATTGGCTTCGGCATGCGCGTTGGCTTCCAAAGGCTGCGATGTAACGGTGTTTGAAAAAAACGATCAGACAGGCGGAAGGGCCAGAACCTTTCAGCGCGATGGCTTTACCTTTGACATGGGCCCCAGCTGGTACTGGATGCCTGAAGTCTTCGAAAATTTCTTCAACGAGTTCGGGCACAGCAGCAAGGATTTTTATGAGCTGATCAAGCTTTCCCCATCCTATACTCTTTATTTCGGCGAAGACGATCCCATGCCGGTGCCTTCTGAATGGATGGACCTGGTTCTCATGTTTGAAAAGTACGACCCCAGCAGCGGTAAAAAGCTCGCAAAATTTATGGGCGAAGCGGCCTTTAAATATAAGCTTGGTATCGAAAAGCTGGTCCATAAGCCGGGACTCTCCGTTTTTGAATTTGCCGATATGGATGTGATCCGTGGAATTTTCAAGCTCCAGGTTTTTACTTCCTTCCGGGATCATGTAAGAAGATATTTCAGGCATCCGAAATTAATCGCCCTGATGGAATTTCCCGTTTTGTTTCTGGGCGCAAAACCGGAGAACACGCCTGCTTTATACAGCCTGATGAATTATGCAGGTTTAAAGCTTGGCACCTGGTATCCGATGGGCGGGTTTGGAAAAATTACAGAGGCTATGAAAAAAGTGGCGCTCGAACAGGGTGTAAAATTCCGCACCGGAGAAGCCATCACAGAATTCACGTTCGCAGGAAAAAAGATCACCGGTATCAAGTCGGGTTCACAGACCTACCAGACCGATGCCGTACTGGCCTCAGCCGATTATCATCATGTGGAACAACACATTCTTCCTCCTCATTTAAGAAGCTATTCGGAAGAATACTGGCACAGCAGAACGCTGGCTCCTTCAGCACTTATTTTTTACCTGGGCATCAATAAAAAATTAAGCAGGATTGATCACCACAATTTATTTTTTGACGAAGATATCGATGTGCATTCAAAAGAAATATACGATGATCCTTCCTGGCCATCGAAACCATTATTTTATGTTTGCTGCCCTTCAAAGACAGACGCATCCGTTGCTCCGGCAGGTTCTGAGAATTTGTTTTTTCTGATGCCTTTAGCTCCGGACTTAAAAGACGACGATCAGACGCGTGAAAAATATTTTGAGATTCTTATTTCAAGATTTGAAAAAGTTACCGGCGAGAAGATCAGGGAGAATATCGTGGTGAAGGAAAGCTATTGCATCAATGATTTTAAAAAGGATTACAATTCATTTAAGGGCAATGCTTACGGACTTGCCAATACATTGAAACAAACCGCTATTCTGAAACCTTCCATGAGAAGCAAGAAGGTAAAAAATCTTTTTTACACAGGACAGCTGACTGTTCCGGGCCCAGGGGTTCCGCCATCCATTATTTCCGGGCAGGTGGCAGCCAAAGAGCTGATTAACTATTTTAACAATAATTAATATGAAAGCAATTTTTGACGACGTGTCCTCCGACTGCAGCAAGATCGCTACGCGTTCATACAGCACCAGCTTTTCGCTGGGAATCCGGTTTCTGGACAAAAAATTTCATGCGCCCATATATGCTATTTACGGCTTTGTGAGATTTGCCGATGAAATCGTTGACAGCTTTCATGACTACGACAAAGCTTACCTGCTGCAAAAATTCAAAGAAGATGCCTATGAAGCCATTGATAAAGGCATCAGCCTGAATCCTATCCTGAATTCTTTTCAGGCCTGTGTAAAAAAATACCACATTGAAAAAGAGCTGACCGACTCCTTTCTGAACAGCATGGAGATGGATCTTCACGCCAACTCCTACAACCAAAGCCGGTACGAAGCCTATATTTTCGGATCCGCCGAAGTCGTTGGATTGATGTGTCTTCGTGTATTTGCCGAAGGCGATGACAACCTGTATCAGAAGCTTAAGCCCTATGCCCTGAGACTTGGGGCGGCCTTCCAGAAAGTAAATTTCCTACGCGACCTGAATGCGGATTTTGTTGGCCTGGGCAGAACATACTTTCCCGATGTGAACATGCAGCATTTTAGTCTGTCCGATAAAAGGAAAATAGAACAGGAAATAGCGGATGATTTCAGGGAGGCACTGAAAGGAATCCGCCTCTTGCCCGATAGTTCAAGGCAGGGTGTTTACCTGGCTTATGTGTATTACAAATCCCTTTTCGGGAAAATACAAAGGCTTCCTGCCCAATCCGTCATTAAAAGAAGGATCAGCGTGCCCCTGCAGGAAAAATTTTATCTGATGCTCAATTCCATGCTACGGTATAAAATGAACGTTATATGAATATGGAAAATGTTGTTTTAGTCAACCAGCTCGATGAGCCCATCGGCATCATGGAGAAAATGGAGGCGCATAGAAAGGGCTTGCTGCACCGGGCCTTTTCCATATTTATTTTTAATACAAAAGGAGAGCTGCTTTTGCAGCAAAGGGCATTGAGCAAATATCATTCCGGCGGCTTATGGACCAATGCCTGCTGCAGCCATCCAAGACCCGATGAAGAGCTGACACTGGCGGCCAAAAGAAGGCTGAAAGAGGAGATTGGATTGGATTGCACTTTAACACATAGCTTTTCCTTCATCTATAGAATAGACTTTGCCAACGGCCTGACAGAGCATGAATACGATCATGTTTTTACCGGAGTCTGCGATGATGAGCCGGTTATCGATAAAGACGAAGCCATGGACTGGAAGTATCAGTACCCGGATGAGCTCAGCGCGGACTTAAAATTAAATCCGGATAAGTATACCCAATGGTTCAGGCTTGCGGCTGACAAAGTAATGAATGAATTTAAGTCCCGATGAAACAGTATACCTATCTTTTCCTGCATCTTGCCACCATCTTCTTCCCCTTGCTCCGCTCATTCGAAGGGAAGATCAGCTACTATACCAAATGGAAGCATCTGTTCCCGGGTATGGCGTTTACCGCATGTCTGTTTATCGCATGGGATATCTGCTTCACGGACATGGGGATCTGGAGTTTTAATCCGGATTATGTGGTGGGCATTTTTATCGCTGGCCTGCCGCTGGAAGAATGGATGTTTTTCTTTACCGTGCCATTCTCCTGTATGTTTATTTACGAGGCGCTGAACTATTATATCAGGGAAGATTATCTGCAGAAATATTCTGAAGCTATCAGTTATGTGCTGATGGGATCCTTTATCCTGATCGCCATCATCAATTATTCAAAATGGTACACGGTCACGAGCATGTCGGGCGCAGCCATTTCCCTGATGGTTCACCAGCTTTATTTTAAAAATAAATTAACCGGCCGCTTTTATGTCGCCTATCTGGTACACTTAATTCCGTTTTTTGTTATTAACGGAATGCTCACTTCTATTCCGGTCATACTTTATAACAATGCAGAAAATACCGGGTTGAGGATAGGAAGCATTCCCGTAGAAGACATGGCCTATTCCATGATCTTATTGCTGATGAATGTGAGCTTTTACGAATATTTTAAAAACCGCGAAATAGCGGGGAAAGTATATGGTCATTAATATCCTGATTTTACTGGCTGCATTTGTCATGATGGAAGGCGTTGCCTGGTTTACGCATAAATATGTGATGCATGGCTTTCTATGGAGCCTGCACAAATCACATCACCAGCCGCATAAAGGGTTTGAGCTGAACGACCTTTTCGGGATATTCTTTGCAGGTATCGCCATCTGGCTGATATGGCTTGGCTTTGATACCCTGAATTATCTTTTCTGGGCAGGCCTTGGTATTACCGCCTATGGCTTTGCCTATTTTATTTTCCACGACGTGCTCGTGCACCGGAGAATGGATCATAACCTGAGGCCGGAAAATTCCTATCTGAAAAAAATTACCAGAGCTCATAAAATCCACCATAAAAACCAGAACAGAAAGGAAGGAAAATTTTTCGGGTTTCTGTTTGTAAAAAATGACCAGGAGCTGCTATGAAAAGATTCGTCCTCTGCACCCTTGTGTCTGTTTTCATTTGTTCGGCCATGCCCCCGAAAAATTCAGGCACCATGGAAATCGAGATCACCGGAATTGATAACGACAAAGGAAGCATCAAGCTGGCCATGTTCAATTCTGAATCAGGTTATCCGCGTGATGGCAAGCAGGCATTCAGAACCCACAAGGCAGGGATCAAGGATAAAAAAGTGCTGATCGTTTTTCACGATGTCCCCTATGGAAAATATGCCATCGCTTTTCTGCACGATGAAAACGATAACGACAAAATGGATTTCCATTTTTACGGCGCACCCAAGGAACAGTATGGAGCCTCCAACGATGCACAGGGCATTATGGGACCTCCGAGTTTTGAAGACGCCGCTTTCGATTTTAATAAGAATAATACCAGGATCGTTATGAAAGCCAGAAACTGATGCTGCACGCGGAAAAGATCAGGATCATGTTTGTGGCAGAAAACATGACCACTTCTCAAGTGGTGCGCCTGGTCTTGCTGGCTAAAAATCTTGA
>JBJMLY010000526.1:0-2149 GCA_045805025.1 Cytophagaceae bacterium
AGGATAAGATCGTTGAAACCCTTTCGCATTATAATATCGGTATCGCTAATATTAAAGCAACCATTGGTCCGACAGTTACCCTGTATGAAATAGTTCCCGATGCCGGTATCCGCATCTCCAAAATCAAGAGTCTGGAAGACGACATCGCCCTAAGCCTTGCAGCGCTTGGGATACGGATTATAGCGCCTATTCCCGGAAAGGGAACTATCGGTATTGAAGTGCCTAACAAAAATAAAGAGACGGTTTCGATCCGCTCGGTACTTTCTACAGAGAAGTTCATGAAAAGCAACTACGACCTTCCGGTCGTATTTGGGAAGACGATTTCCAACGAAGTATTCGTCATCGATCTGGCCAAGCTACCTCACTTGCTGATGGCCGGAGCCACCGGACAAGGAAAATCGGTAGGATTAAACGTCTTGTTAACATCTTTGATTTACAGAAAGCACCCTTCACAGCTTAAGTTTGTGCTGGTCGACCCTAAAAAGGTGGAACTTTCCCTGTTTAATAAAATTGAGCGACATTTTCTGGCGAAACTGCCTGATACCGAAGATGCCATTATCACTGATACTAAAAAGGTAGTTCACACCCTTAATTCTCTCTGTATTGAAATGGATTCCAGGTATGATCTGTTAAAAGATGCCAATTGCAGGAACCTGAAGGAATACAACGCCAAGTTTGTGGAAAGAAAGCTGAATCCTGAGAATGGACACCGCTTTATGCCATACATCGTTCTGGTCATTGATGAGTTGGCCGACCTGATGATGACTGCCGGTAAAGAGGTGGAAACGCCTATAGCGAGGCTGGCCCAGCTGGCACGCGCCATAGGTATTCACCTGGTGGTTGCTACGCAAAGACCATCGGTGAACGTTATTACCGGTATTATCAAAGCAAATTTCCCGGCCCGGCTTTCCTTTAAGGTAACTTCCAAGATCGATTCACGCACGATTCTGGATGCAGGCGGGGCCGATCAGCTCGTCGGACAGGGCGATATGCTCTACTCGCACGGTTCTGAACTAATAAGACTTCAATGTGCGTTTGTAGATACACCGGAAGTGGAAGGAGTTTGTGAATACATCGGAAGCCAGAGAGGCTATGAAACAGCGTATATGCTGCCGGAATATATTGATGAAGAAGGCAATGGAGAAGGCAGCGACTTTAACTTTTCCGAAAGGGATGCTCTTTTTGAAGAAGCAGCCCGCGTAATTGTAACCCATCAGCAGGGAAGCACTTCGTTATTGCAGAGAAGACTGAAGCTGGGTTATAACAGGGCAGGTCGTCTGATCGACCAGCTGGAATCGGCCGGAATAGTGGGTCCCTTTGAAGGAAGCAAGGCCCGTGAAGTTTTAATCAAGGATGAACTGAGTTTGGAACAAAAATTGAATGAGCTTGATAGTAATAAAATGAATCACTGAAAAATTAGTATTTTTGAAAATTAAACAAGGTATTCGATGAGAAAAATTATTTATTTGTTAATGGTAGCGGTCATGAGCTTTTCAGGTCTGGCTTCAGCACAAAATTTGGCAGCGCAGAATGATCCCAAAGCACAGGAGATTCTGGATGCAATGAGCAAAAAATACAAGGATATGGCCGCTTTCAAGGCTAAATTCAGCTTTACTCTGGAAAATGACAAGAATGGTATAAAAGATGGCTCCGACGGAGAAATTGTTGTAAAAGGCCAGAAGTTCCACCTGAAACTTCCGGGACAGGAAATTTTCAATAATGGTACTACCGTGTGGACCTATTCAAAAGAGTCTGGCGGAACGGGAGGTGATTTAACGATTTCTGCTCCTGATACGGATGAGGATGCTATGAATCCTACCAAGATTTACTCGCTGTATAAAAAAGGCTACAAGTATGTGATGATGTCTGATAATGTAAAAGAAGGCACTCAATTATTTTCTATCGTGGACCTTGAGCCTATCGATAAAAAAAGTCAATTCTATAAGATCAGAATCACGATCAACAAAAAGGATAAATCGGTAAAAAGCTGGAAAATGTATGAGCGAAGCGGGAATCGGTATACATATACGATCAAAAATTTTATTCCGGATTATAAGGTAGACGATGCTTATTTCACTTTTGACAAGACAAAGTACAAAGTGTCGCAGGAAACAGATCTGAGGTAGTTTTGGTCCATGAGTTTAAAAGA
>JBJMLY010000527.1:0-6148 GCA_045805025.1 Cytophagaceae bacterium
TAATAAAGGTTCTCATCAGCAGGATCAGCGCTGCGTGTCTTGGCGCAGGATCTTTGCTGATCGTGTTGACATATTTAAAAAACTCAATAGCATTAGGGTATTCTCCTTTATAAAATTCAGATTTTCCTATAATCACAAAGCTATCGTCAAGCCAGTTGCTGTTTTTATGCTTTTCATGGATTAAGGCTGCTTTTTTGATAACATCATCCAGACTGGGTTTTATAGTAGATTTTGTTCCATCCTGTATTACCGGATAAACCGGGAGGACCTTATTATAATCGTCCACACTGGCCTGATTGATCTTGAATTCCACTTCCTTCATTTTTTCCCTGGCCAGGAAGTAGGCATTATACCTTGCAGTGGTATTGTGGAAATTCTTGCTGACAAAGGTGTTTTTATACTGGGAACAGGAATAAAGGATGCCTGTCAGCAGCAGAAACAGTAGAAATATTTTAAGAGGCTTCACCAAAGGAATTCAAATTATCACTTTATTATAATATAAATGCTCCAATTATAGTTATTTTTACAGGCTATTAACAAAAAATAACGCTTGAAATCGAAGAGAACTCTTTCCAATTGGTTAACGAACAGATTCCTATTAATTATCCGTAATGAAGAAAACTTTGCGGAGAAAAGAACCTTTAGCTTTACCTATGCAAAAGTAATTGTTTTCAGCTTTGTTCTGATGATGCTGGTATTCGGGATTTCCTTCTATCTGATCAATACGGTACTGGCCTATTGGCTTAATCCTAAATATGCCAGACTTGAAGCGAACAACAAAATTATTATTCTTACCGAAAAAGTAGATTCTCTGGCCGATGAAGTAAGACGTAAGGATTCTTATATTCTGAATTTCAGGCGTATGCTAACGGGAGGGAGTACAAGCGGATCCTACGATAGCGCCTATACGGATAAAAATGAGGCCATGCGTAATCCGGATGCGGATTATATCGCGCCGGTGGATCAGGATCTTAGAAAAGAAATAGAAGGGCAGCCGAATGAACCCTATGCAATTTTGCCATCTAATGTCCTGAAAAACAAAGCATTAACATTTAATCCACCCTCACATGGGGAGCTTAAAAGAAAGTTTGATGTGGTAAAAGGCAACCCTGGAATTGATATTTTGGTAAAAGATAAGGATATTAGATGTGTTGCAAACGGTTCTGTAATCAGTATTAGTGGGAATGAGGAGCTTGGTTATCTGATTATCGTGCAGCACGAGGAGGGGTTTATATCCCAGTATTACAATAATTCAAAGGTCTTAAAACAACCAGGGAATTTTGTGAAGGCCGGAGATGTTATCTCCCAGATTGACAAAAAATCAAAACCAGGCAAAGACCTGCATTTTGAGCTTTGGCACGATGGGAACCCCGTTAATCCTCAGAGTTTCATTAAATTTTAACAGGTATAAAAATAATAGGTTATGTTTAACAAAGACGCCAGTAAGAAGGAGCTTGAACAACTCAGCAATTCGAGCACCATTATAGGAAAAGGTACTATCCTGGAAGGAAATATTGAAACGCTTGGAAATCTGAGGATTGAAGGAAAAGCAATCGGCAGCGTTAAATCCAAGTCCAAAATCGCGCTGGGAGATTCTTCTGTCGTAGAAGGTAACATTATCGCCCAGAACGCCGAAATAGCCGGAGAAATCAAGGGCAGCATCGAAGTGTCCGATCTGCTGATATTAAAAAGCAGCGCTGTTATTCATGGTGACATTCTGACCAACAGAATTATCATTGAATCGGGAGCTACCTTCAACGGACAGTGCAAAATGGGTGAAGTAAAAGAGATTGTCATTGGAGAAGGAAACCAAACACGAAAAGAGCGGACAGCCTAGTCCGAATAATTTCCTCCGTTATTCCGGCATAGCCTTTCAGATGATCGCCACGATCCTTCTCGGATGCTGGGCGGGCATGGCTCTGGATAAGCATTTTGAGGTAAAAAGCCATATGTTTACAGTGGTATTAATGCTCCTTTCTGTAGTGGCATCCATGTATGTAGTTATCAGAGGTTTAATGAAATGAAAAAAGAGATTCTCTTTCAGAAGAGCTTTCTGATCCTGTTCCTTATCGTTAGTTCAGTAGTTTTCCTGCTTAAATACCTCTTCCCCGAGATTATTCATGACAGGATATGGATCATTCAGATCTACTTTTTTCTATCCTTTGGCTTAACCTATCTTTTGGCATCTAAAGTGATGAAAAATATGCCCGACCAGATGCATATTTATTACCTGGGGGCTATGGCTGTTCGGTTTATTCTTTCTATCCTCTTTATATTTATCTGCCTTATTGTTTCAAAGGCTGATGCGGTGGTTTTTGCGATGGATTTTTTTATAATATATTTAGTCTACTCCTGGTTTGAAATTTATCTCTTATTGCGTAATTTGCGGGCCGATTTGAAAAGACAATGATCAGCCCATTCAAAAAAATTAGCATTTTAGCATTTATACTTCTGATTATTAGCAACTTATCTTTTGCTAATAATAATCCTAAAGACCCATTCAAGCCCGGTGAAATGATCATGCACCACATCGGTGATTCTCATGAATGGGAATTTGCTCACGGCATTGCAATTCCGCTACCGGTTATCCTCTATTCTGAAAAAGGCATTGATATGTTCTCTTCCTCAAAGTTCCATAATGAGAAAGAGGAATATAATGGCTATAAGCTGGATCCCGTAACTCATGAGATTATATGGGCGGATTCAAATGATAAAACAAAAATTTACGATATCTCCATTACCAAGAATGTAGCTTCTCTTTTTCTTAGTGCAACGCTTCTTATCCTGGTGTTCACTTCTGTTGCACGCGGTTATAAGAAAAACCATGGAAAAGCACCACGCGGTATTCAGTCTTTCTTTGAGCCCATTGTCGTTTACGTAAGGGACGATGTGGCTAAGAAAGTGATCGGTCCGAAATACGAAAGATTTCTTCCTTATCTGCTTACTGTGTTTTTCTTTATCTGGTTTAATAACCTGCTTGGCTTAATTCCAGGAGGAGCAAATCTTACAGGAAATATCGCAGTAACAGCTGTTCTTGCCTTGCTTACCTTCATCATTACCTTGGCAAGCAGCAACGGTACTTACTGGAAGCACATCCTCTGGACTCCCGGTGTACCGCTGATTTTAAGGGTCATCATTCTGCCTATTGAAATTGTTGGTATGTTCACCAAGCCTTTCTCGCTGATGATACGTCTTTTTGCCAACATTACGGCAGGACACATCATCATTCTGAGCTTATTCGCTTTGATCTTTATTTTCGAAAGTTATACAGTAGGGGTTGTAAGTACGGCATTCGCCGTATTCATGAGTTTGCTGGAACTATTTGTAGCGCTGTTGCAGGCTTATGTATTCACCCTGCTTTCGGCCATGTATTTTGCTTCGGCAGTAGAAGAGCATCATGAAGATGCTCATGGTCACGAAGAGCATCCTGAGTTTCACGATGTGGAAACACCGGGTGCCAAAGTTGTTGTTTAGTTTTTTTGTTTAACTATTTAATATATACACTATGTTCAATTTATTGCTTGAAACAAGCTTAGCGGTTCTTGGAGCCGGAATCGGTGCTGGTATTGCTGCGTTAGGTGCAGGTATCGGAATCGGTAAAATCGGTGGTTCTGCAGTTGAGTCTATTGCAAGACAGCCACAGGAAACCGGTAGAATCCAGACAGCCATGCTGATCGCTGCGGCCCTTATTGAAGGTGTTGCGCTTTTCGCGGTGGTCGTTTGTCTGCTGATTTATCTGCAAGGCTAACAAAATTTTAAACTCCTGCTCTTCAGCAATAGGCTGGAGGCAGGAGTTTGATTTTACATTGAGCATAAAAAAACAAAATTAATCATTACACTATGTTTCTAGATCTGGTAAGTCCCGCATTCGGTTTGTTATTCTGGCAGGTTGTCACCTTCCTGATCATATTATTTATCCTTTCCAAATTCGCCTGGAAACCAATTATGGCAGGCTTGAAGGAGAGAGAGCAGAACATCGAAGATGCCCTGAGTACTGCCAAGAAAGCCAAGGAAGAAATGGCACAGCTGAAATCGGAAAACGAAAAGCTGCTGGCTGATGCAAGAATCGAGAGAGATAAGATGCTGAAAGAAGCACAGACTGCTGCCAGCAATATGATCAACGAGGCTAAAGAAAAGGCCAGCGCAGAAGGTGCAAGATTACTGGAATCCGCAAGAGTTTCCATCAACAACGAAAAGCAGGCTGCCATTACAGAAGTGAAGAACCAGGCGGCGACACTTTCCATTCAGATCGCTGAGAAGCTTCTGAAGAGAGAGCTTTCCAACGAGCAGGCTCAGAAGCAGCTGGTCGATGAATTTATTAAAGAAGCAAAACTTAATTAATATCCGGTAAAATGCACGAATCACGCGTCGCACGTCCATATGCCAAGTCACTGCTTGAGCTTGCCGAAGAAAAAGGCAAGCTGGAGGAAGTGAATAAAGACATGTCTTTGTTGGTGGATGTCGCTAAAGCCAACAGTCAGTTTCTGTCCATGCTTAAAAATCCTATCATCAACCATGATAAGAAAATGGCAGTTCTGGAAACGATATTTAAAGGCCGCGTCAGCGATATGACACTGGCGATGTTCAGGATCATTTCCCAGAAAAACAGAGAAGCGTATCTGTTTGAGATCGCTAAAGAATTTAAAAGTCAGTATAAAACATTCAGAGGCATTGCTACAGCAGAAGTAACAACGACCTATCCGCTTACCGAAGATCAAAAACAGACCTTTATCAGTCTGGTGGCGAAGTCAGAAGGTAAAAAGATCGAACTTCAGGAGAAAGTGGATGAAAGCATTATCGGAGGATTTGTTCTGAAAGTAGGCGATATGCAGGTAGATGAATCGATCAAATCCAAGCTGTACAGATTGAAAAGCAAGTTTAAAGACAATCCTTATATATCTAAATTATAATTATGGAAGTAAGACCAGATGAGGTTTCTGCGATTCTAAGAGAGCAGTTATCCAACTTCAAAACAGAAGCAGAGTTAGAAGAAGTAGGCACCGTGCTTCAGGTGGGTGATGGTGTGGCCCGTATCTACGGACTTTCCAAAGCTCAGTCGGGAGAACTGCTCGAATTCAAGAACGGACTCAAAGCCCTTGTATTGAATCTTGAAGAGGACAACGTAGGAGCCGTAATGCTTGGCGATTACAGCGATGTAAAAGAAGGCGATACCGTAAAAAGAACCAAGCAGATCGCATACGTGAATGTAGGCGAAGGCATGCTTGGCCGTGTGGTGGATACCCTTGGTAACGCCATCGACGGTAAAGGCCCGATCAGCGGAAAGCTGTATGAAATGCCGCTGGAAAGAAAAGCACCTGGTGTAATCTACAGACAGCCGGTAAACGAGCCTCTGCAGACAGGTATTACTTCCATCGATTCGATGATTCCTGTAGGAAGAGGACAAAGAGAGCTGATCATCGGCGACCGTCAGACCGGTAAAACTGCCGTAGCAATTGACACGATCATTAATCAAAGAGAATTTTTTGAAAAAGGACAGCCTGTTTTCTGTATCTATGTAGCGGTTGGACAAAAAGCCAGTACAGTTGCTCAGATCGTGATGGCCCTTGAAAAAGGAAAAGCAATGGATTATACCGTTGTCGTTTCTGCTTCCGCTTCTGATCCAGCTCCTATGCAGTTCTTCGCACCTTTCACCGGCGCAGCCATCGGAGAGTACTTTAGAGATACAGGAAGACCAGCTCTTGTGGTATACGATGACCTTTCAAAACAAGCGGTAGCTTACAGAGAAGTTTCCCTTCTTCTGAGAAGACCTCCGGGACGTGAAGCATATCCAGGTGACGTATTCTATCTGCACAGCAGATTACTTGAAAGAGCTGCTAAGGTGAATAAATCCGATCTAATCGCAAGCCAGATGAACGACCTTCCTCCATCTTTAAAGGATGTGGTAAAAGGCGGTGGTTCGCTGACAGCGCTTCCAATCATTGAAACACAAGCGGGTGACGTATCAGCGTATATTCCAACGAACGTAATTTCGATTACTGACGGACAGATATTCCTTGAAACCAACCTTTTCAACTCAGGTATCAGACCTGCGATCAACGTGGGTATTTCTGTATCGCGTGTCGGTGGTAATGCTCAGATCAAATCGATGAAGAAAGTTGCGGGTACATTAAAGCTTGATCAGGCACAA
>JBJMLY010000528.1:0-2809 GCA_045805025.1 Cytophagaceae bacterium
AAATTCCATCTTAAGTAATCATACGCTGTTAGAATTCTACTTTTCCGAAGTTACTCCTGTCTTTTAATGCAGCCTTTAAGGCATTATCCGCCTAATTTTTTCCAGGAAAGCCCAGTTCGCCTATTTACAGATAAAATATTATTGGGTAACTTTCATAGATTTTAAAGTCTGAATCAACAGACAAATGAGAAAGTTCGAGTGCATATTAATTATTGACGATGATGAAATTAATAACTTCATCAATAAAACAATCATAGAGAGATCAGGCCTTGCCCGAAAAATTTCGGTCGAAATGAATGGAAAAGACGGCATTGAATACCTGAAACGCTATTATTCCGAATATTCAGCCCTCCCAGAAATTATATTCCTGGATATCAATATGCCGGTGATGGATGGGTTTCAGTTTGTTGAAGAGTACCAGCAGCTCGACATTCCCAAAGGCAATACGACCATCGTCGTTCTTTCAACTTCGACCAATCCTAACGATAAAGCAAGGTTTACCGGGAAGAATATAGATCGTTATATAAACAAGCCATTAACCACTACCGTTTTTGCGCATTTAGTAAAGGAAATTCCTGAGCCCGCCAAACCAATTGTAAATACCTTTGGGATGGAGATTATTCTTCCGAATGAGACCGAACGCGTTGAAGCGGTCAGGAAATATCAGATTCTGGATACGCAATCAGACCCTGATTTTAATAACCTTGTTCTGGAAGCCGCTCAATACTTTAACGTTCCTTTCGCCTTTATTTCCATTGTCGATCATGAAAGAGTCTGGACGAAGGCTACCAGTCACGGGCCGATGGGAGGTAATATTGACCGCGGAATGAGTTTTTGCTCTCTTGCCATTCTTCAGGATGAAGTGACAGTATTTGAAAATGCAAAAGACGATCCCTGCCTTTTAGCGAATCCTCTTGTGCATGGTGCTTTCGGATTAAGATTCTATGCCGGCGCACCCCTCATTAATAAAGATGGCTTCCGCATCGGTGCTTTTGGCTTAGCCGATCAGCATCCCCGGCAATTTTCAAAAACCGATCAGGATAAATTAAAGGAATTTGCATCACTCACCATGCAAAGAATTGAACACAGGTTCTCAGTGATTAAACAATTCTGATTTTAAGTTTGAAGTCTGATTACTGACCGCTGGATTTTACTGGACGGTAGGAGTTCATGGACTAGACTTTGCTTCTGGTGCGAACGTCCTCGTTCGTGCCTTGTCTAGCAAAAATAAAAAGACAGACCTCAAAAGCCTGTCTTTTTATAATGAGAATTACCAGCAACTAACAACCATCAACCAACGTCATCGCAGCAGCATAATTGCTCCCTTGCCCTTGTAAGGTCCTTTGTATTCATCGGTGTCGCCTTCGAAGGTGTAGATGTAATCGTATTCACCGATAGGCATTGGAACACCTTTATAGGTTCCGTCCCAGGCATCGTGCTTGTTGTTCGTATGGAAGATAATTTCACCCCAGCGGCTGAAGACCGTAAAGCTCAGGTTCTGTATATGTTTTCCATATACCCGGTAATGCCTGTCCAGGGTGTCGATGCAGTTAGAGCAGTCGGGCGTGAACGTGTTGGGCACATAGAAGGTCGGCGGACAAAGATCCTGAACTTTGATGCTGTCTTTCAAGGTGCAGTGACTGGCATTGGTAATGGCCACGGCGTATGTACCGGCATTGCTCACAAAAATAATCTGACTTGTTTCCAGACTTGCTTTCCACAGGTACGTTGATCCGGGATTCAATGCATCCAGTTTCGCAGAACCTCCGTCGCTGCAGAACGAAACCAGATCGGCAGGTGAGTCGGGAAGTGCATTGAAAGAGATCTGTGCGCTGTCGGTACCCGCGCAGGCATCGGCTGTGACGGTGACATAATAAACTCCGGCATTGCCGGCGGATAAAGAATCGTTCGTTGTCGGCAGTGTCTGCTGGTTAAATTTCCACGAATAGACCGGATTCAGAGAATCCAGGTTGGTAATATTCGAAGGCCTTCCATTCAGAAGAACGGCTAAGCCCTGACATCCTACAGAGTCATTCATGACAGGCTGGGGTTTGTTAATTCCTATCACCATCACACTGTCATGAGCCGCACAAAGGCTGGTGCTGCTGGTTACGTCTACCAGATACATGGTGGTATCCATCAGCGTGGTGATGCTTACGGAAGCAGAATTTCCTCCTACAGGCGTTGAGCCGGTAGACCAGGCATAGCTTACGCCGGAAGATGGAGTCGATAAGGTTGATATCGCCAGCGCACTTCCTGTACAGGAAATTCTTTTTCTCTTGGTGATCAGCGAAGGAGGGGCAATCACCTGCGCTGTGGCATTAAAGGAGCAGCTGCCAAGGGTGTAGCTGATCTTATACGTACCGGCCTTACTTACATGAATCGTAGAATCGTTTTGTCCGCCAAGAATAGTGCCGTTCAGGTACCATTGATAAACACCTGCAGACGAGGCATTAGCGGGATGTGCATTCAGACTCATTCCTGAAGTATAGCAGGCATCGCTAATAGTAAAACTTACCGGGTCTACCGCAAATACATTGATCGTGTCACTGGAGCTGCATCCTTTTGAATCCTGTACAATCAGAATGATGACAGTAGTGTCGGCGCTTGCTGTAACATTGGTAACCGGACCGGTTCCGGCCGGAGTTCCTAATTTGGTTTTCCAACTATAACTCACTCCTGCGGCTGTCGATGCCGAAAGCGTAGCGCTGGAATTACGGCATACGTATTGATCCTGTCCGGCGTTGGCCGAAGGTAAAGGCAGCAGTGCAATGGCAGCAGTCGTATTCACCGGATTACAGTTTCCGTT
>JBJMLY010000529.1:0-5731 GCA_045805025.1 Cytophagaceae bacterium
ACGAATCTGATCGGCAATGGTGTGGCGACGATCGTAGTTGCCAACTGGGAGAAGGAGCTGGACAAAGATCAGCTCCGCAAAGCGCTGAAGGGATGACATGGGGAATGGAAAATAATTGCCAATAAAAAACCCGTTGATGTTTCAACGGGTTTTTTATTCTGTATCAGGATATTCTTTTATTTTTTATTCATCACCACAAATTCAACCCTTCTGTTCAGCTGACGGTGCTTGTCTGAAATTTCCAGTGTGGCCGGTTTGCTTTCTCCGTGACCGGTTACAGAGATGGCGTTAGCATCCACACCCAGATCTACCATCATGGCCTTGATCTTATTGGCCCTTTTCAGGGAAAGGTGGTGATTGTAATGATCCGTTCCCATATAATCGGTGTGGCCTTCCAGCTTAATGAGTTTTCCCATCTTGGCATGCTCCGAAGCCAGGAAGATCTGTCTAAGGTCTGCATAAGTCAGCTCGTCCGTGTCGAAGCGGAAGTATACCGGCGTCGGCAATGGAAGCTCCGGTGTGTAAGCGCTGTCCATGGAGTAAACGGTTTTATGCAGGCTGTAATCGCTTTCGGCAATTGCGGACTTTTCTGTGTCGTTGTTAACGGCGGTCAGGCTGGCGATGGTCTCCGCATACGTGGCTTTTATTTCTGAAAGCGCTTTCTTCTTGAATTTACCGTTCCTGATCTTTTGTATCCCTACGTGAGAGCATTTGTAGGATTTATTCATTTTACACCCGAACGCGGTGAATGATTTTTTTTTCTGGCCGAGTACCAGAGTGGTTGTAAGCATCATCAGCAGCAAACCAACAATCGTCATCTTTTTCATAGTTTCTTTATTATAACATTACAAAGATAGTAGTCAGATAACAGGCAGTAAAGTAATATTGTTTTTATTTTATTATTTTATGTGATAAGTAAACCTTTGTAATTGAATAGTACAATAATAATCATTATTTTTCCTCAAAATTGACTAATATTATCATAAAGTTAAATTTTGGTATATGTCTTAAAATAAGAATAGTACAATAATTAATTCAAGAAATGTAAATATATAAAATGGTATTATTTTAATATTATGATAGGATTGTGGGTAGAAACGGTTTTTATTCGAATGAATTGTGAATGCCGAAGGGATAGGAATGACCGCTCTTTTCTATATTTAACTATGAGTGAAAGGAACCCCACCTTAAAGTTTTTTGTCTGGGCTATTTTAATTTTTGCCTTAGCAGGAGTCCTATTTGCGGCAGGTTTTATTTATTATCTGGAAACTTCGATCGACCAGGTGATGAGCAGAAAAAGGCAGACTGAAATAATCGCTATGATTAACACGAGTCCGGATCTCCCGGAATCTTTTTATAAAACCTACAACAAGTATTATCCGGGTGCCTTAGACCGCAGCGTATGGAGATCTGTTGTCAATCAGTTATTGGGAAGAAGAAAAAGTATAAGTTGTCCATGCAGGAATTTATACCTGACATTTTATGCCGATCAAAACAATTCACCGAGACTTTCCGCTTTAATTATTGCCCTGGAAATTGAAGAGCATTGCAGCCGTAAAAAGTGTTTTGATTTTATGATGTCTGAAGCATATTTTGGTAGTAATACCCGGGGTGTTTCAGCAGCTTCTCAATTTTATTATAAGAAAACGATCGAGCAGCTTAGTGAAAAGGAAATTCTTGAGTTATGTATTATAGAAAAAGGACCTTCTTTTTATAATCCCCGTTACAACAAAGATCGACTGGATCAGGCGGTCGATGCTTTAATGAATAAAAAGCGCTAGAGTGCATTCCCTCCTCTTTAATTTTACCTAAAAATATATTTTAAAAAATACTCAATAGAATAAGTGCTGATCTGAGCTCCTGGCCCGCTGAAGTTATAGTCAAAGCCATGCGTGGCCCAGGGAAGTGTGACGATGGTGTTTTTAACGCCGTATTGATCCAGCACTTTTTTCAGACGTATGTTATGTTCGTAAGCGACCATCTCATCTTTTTGTCCATGAAGCATCAGGGTCGGGGGCGTATGAGCATTTACATAATTCATCGCCGTAGCTTTCTCATAATTTTGAGGCACCTTTTCATAAGAGCCGCCAAGGTAAGCGCTCAGCACTTTCCGTGAATCCAGGATGAGGGGATTGCCGGGCAGGGAATATCCCCAGACCATATCGGCCGGTGTGTAAAAGGCGATCAGTCCTTTGATGCAGGGATCGTTCATCGAGTATCCTGCCACCAGTGCGACTTGTCCGCCGGCAGAACGACCCAGCAGCGCGAGCTTTGTCGAATCAATATTAAATCTCTCAGAATTTTTTTTGATGAACTCAACCGCTTTCTGCACATCGTCGGAGGCAGCGGGAGCGATGTATTCCGGAGCGAGCCGGTAGGTGATGGCCGCGACCGTATATCCTTTGCCCACGAGATAGCTGTTGAGGGCGGGGAGCTGTCTGCTGTCTCCGCCTTCCCATGCTCCCCCATGCACAATGATCACACAGGGAGATTTTGAAGTCTGAACGCTGCTTTTATACAAGTCGATGACCAGCTCCGGAGAATTGTCTGAGGAATAGCGGAGCCTTTCATAAGCCACCTTCTTATAAGGAACACCCGTGAAAAGATTTTTAAAGGAAATAATTTTTTTCTCTTCAGGTGCGGTCCCGAATGCCTGTCTGAGCTGTGCAGGTAGTTGGGCGTCGACCTTATACCCGCGTATCACCGGTGTACAGGCAAGAATAAATCCTGCAAGGGCAAAGCAGAAGGCTGTTTTACCGGCCAAACTATGCCACCAGGGGAATAAAAAAGGAAGCAGTATGATGATGGCGAGAATATGCCCCCATTCCGTGACCGCCACAGAAATTTTCCAGAACAGGTTGGTGGGCGCCGGAAACACTGCCAGCAGGGCCAGCAGAAAAGTCAGGACCGCAAAAGTCAGTCGGATGATATCGATCGGCATTTTTATACTATTAATCCGCAAAGATGCTCCGCGGATTTTCAAAGATCAGAAAATTATAAAATATGATTCAAAACCGGTAAGAAAAAAGCAGCTCCGGGAATATGAGCTGCTTTTGAGTTTTGAATATTGTTTTTTGGTATTTCGAAGTATTATTTTTCAATTCGTTTCATGATTAAAGGTACCCGGAGGATGCTCTGGAAGTCATTTCCTACATCCATCATATCTTTATCATCAGGATGGTAATACCAGGAAATTTCCACTTCATGGCCATCATGGAAGATTTTTTCGACCTTTTTAAGGATATTAACCACACATTTTGAGGAACTCGTATTGAAATAATCGAGTTTTATATTCAGTTTGGTGATTTTAGACGGTTCCGCCGCATACTGGTCAAGCCAGTTAAAGATTGGCTTATAATAAGTAAAGGAATCTTCAGGGGTAGATGTACCTCTGATTTCCAGCATCCCGGTCTCATTGTCGAATGAAATGGAGGGGGTTAAAAGTGATTCTTCCACTATAAGCTTTTGCATTGTCTGTAAGGTTTTAGCAAAAATATTCAATAAAATGATTAATTTCGAATTATTAGTGTCTTTTTACAATGGAAAATAAAGAGAACAAAGAGAGTATATTTGAACGCGAAACCGATGTGATCAAGCATTCCCGCAAGGTCTTGGGCAAATCGGACGTACAGGTGGCATCCGAAGAGTATAAGGCACTTCTGGATAATTACGAGCAGCTCCTTGAGGAGATGAGACTCATCACATCCATCAGCGATAAAATTCAGGGAAAACTGAAAATTGCCAACGAGCAGCTGAAAGTTCAGGCCGAGCAGATCAATAAAATGAACTGGATCCTCGATGCTGAAAACAGCAAGCTTCAGGTAAATATCAAAGAGCTGGCCAGATCGAAGGTAATGCTTCATGAGATCGATTTCATCGAATTCAGCAAGAGCTATCCCGACAAAGCGAGCTGCTATAAATTCCTCTCAGACCTTAAATGGACCGATGGGTATAAATGCAGAAAATGCGGACATGAAAAATACTGTCAGGGTCCGGCTCTCTATTCCCGTCGCTGCACCAAGTGCACTTATAATGAATCTGTTACGGCTTTCACGCTCTTCCATAAATGCAAATTCGATATCATCAAGGCATTCTATATGGTTTTCCTGGTGGTCGCCAACAAAGGAAACATCAGTTCGTACGAACTCTCCGATAAGCTTCTGTTAGAGCAAAAGACCTGCTGGAAGTTTAAGCAGAAGATCCTGGTGGCCATGAAAGAAAAACAAAAGACCGGCCTGGACAGAAAAGGCGGAGGCTGGGAATACCTCATCCTGGAATCGGAATAAAGATTCCAGACTTTCGTTTTTTCCGGCTCAGAGGTTTATAAACTGTAATTATGTTTAAAGTCATAGCTGGCTATAGCATCGTATTTTTCCTGCTTATTCCCCTTACCGATCTGTTCGCTCTGGATACACTGAAGATCGTAAACGGGAAAGAAGATTATCTGGTCGATGGTCCCTTTATGCAGCTGCTGGTCGATAAAAGCAAAAAGCTCACGATTAACGACGTTAGCTCACCTGCCTTCAGCGCTCAATTTAAAAATAAAGGCCCCGAATATCCGCGCGAAGATCTGGACGCTGCCTACTGGACACGCTTTTATGTGAGAAACGAGAGCGACTACAACAAATGGCTCCTTGAAATTGTCGATCCTCATATTAACCATATCGAAATATATATGGAGGATTCTTCCGGGAATTTTATAAAGAGCACCACCGGCAATTACCTGCCTTTCCTGCACCGAGAATACATCCATAAAAATTTTGTGTACGATCTGAATGTTCCCCCAAGCCATTCAGGCTTCAGGAAATATTACGTGAGGATGGAGTCCGAAAATACCTTTGCCTTGTTTTACAACATCAGAAGCAACCGCTACTTCGGCCGTTACGCCCTGAACGAATATTACCTGCTGGGCATGTATTATGGAATGATCCTGGTCATGGCGCTATACAACCTGCTCATGTTTTTCACATTCAGGGAGAAGGCGTACATTTTTTACGTGCTCTACGTGCTGACCGGGGGCATGATGTCTCTGCTGGAAGATGGCACCGGCTTCGAATATATTTGGCCTTCCCATCCGGGCGTAAATCAATGGATCTATATTTTTGCACCCATACTGTTCCTGATCTTTTTCACCTTGTACGCCAAGAGCTTTCTGGAGGTGCGGAGGCAGGATGAACGCCTTAACAAGATCATTAACATCAGCCTGATCCTTTATTTCTGCTATCTGCTCATTGATCTTTTCATCAGTCCGAAGCCTCCGGTCTTTGCCGTATTTATTATACCTTTTGTGATCATGTTCATAGCGGCAATCATGGTATTCCTGAAGGGATACAGGCCTGCCCGTTATTTTATTGTAGGTTACTCTTTCGTCATCATCAGTTTCTTCCTTTACCTGCTCCGGATCAACGGTCTTCTCGGACCGGGTGACCCTCTTTCGGTATATGTGTTTAACTACGGACTAATCTTCGAGATCGTGATATTCTCCGTGGCCATGAGCGACAGGGTAAGAATTATTAAAATGGAGAAAGAGTCGGCTCAGAAAAAAATGATCGAGCAGCTCGTGGAAAATGAAAAGCTGATTGACAAGACCAACAAAGAACTGGAGACGAAGGTAGAGGCGCGCACGATGGAGATCAATAAGAAAAGCAAAGACATCACCGACAGCATCACCTACGCCAAAAGACTTCAGGAAGCTATTTTGCCCGATGAGCGCATCGCCGGCATGATCCTC
>JBJMLY010000530.1:0-4571 GCA_045805025.1 Cytophagaceae bacterium
ACAGAGAAATGCATTCCCAAAGAGATGAAAAAGTGAAATCTGCGTCCCCAAGTAAAGTGATCCAGGAAAAAGTGAGAAATGAGAAAGAGTAAATCCTTTTCAGAATAGCTAAAGGAATATATAAATAAGCGTGAATTCTATAATCGTTCGGATGTTTCTTCACAATTATCATTTCAATAATAGATTAAAAACATCGGGATAATATTCATCTAAATTAAACTTAGGCGCCAGAAGCTCCCTTTTCCCGGTGGAATTCCTGTTAAGTTTTAAAATTGCCGTATGAACTTTCAGCTCAACAGGTGCCTGATCTAAAAAAGTTGTGTACATTCACACTTTAAATATCTGTATGAAACTTTTTGTAGCCGGCCTTCCGTACGACCTGTATGATGATGAGCTGATCGAAATTTTTGAAAAGTTCGGCACTATTGCTTCTGCTAAAGTGGCAATGGATAAGGACACAGGAAAAAGCAAAGGATTTGCTTTCGTAGACATGCCAAATGATGAAGAGGCAAAAGAAGCAATTGAGCACCTTAATGATATCTCATTAGGTAAGAAGCCCCTAGTAGTGAAACAGGCAGAAGAAAGAGGCCCTGGTGGTGGTTCTTCTGGCGGTTATTCCGGTGGTGGTGGAAATAGAGGTGGCTTTAACAGAAACAATAATGGCGGAGGCGGATATAATAAAAACAATAACCGCGGACGCAGCAGATTTTAAGGTTCATTTCGCATTAAGCATTGAACTGTTTATCCAGTCTTGATTAAATTCGGAACATTTATAGTTTCCTGGTTTCCCATCTGTGTAAACCGGTATTAATCTTCCTGAATATTATTTTAATAAATAACAGCTTACTGAATCCAGTAGGCTGTTATTATTTTTTTGTCCCTTCCGCTCCTCCTTCTGTCTTTCGTTCATTTGATTGTTGCTCCATTAATCCTTCTGAAGCCCTGCCATAGTCATTTACCGGAGCACCTGGATTCTGTAATGAAGTGTTTTTATTCTTTTCCAACTCTTCTTGCCGGTTTTGATCAATCTGATCTCTGTTACTCTTTCCGTTTGTCATCATTTGATATTTGATCTGTTCACTATGAATTTAATACCATTCTTCCTATAGCTTAAGTTCCTATTGATACAAGTCAAAGTTCTATGCCTCATCCTGTTCTCCGGTAGGGGAAAAACCTGCACACTTTCCTTGGCACTTAGGCAGACACAGCTATCCGTTGTAAGTTTAACAGAGTTAAAAATTGCCTGAAATATATACGGGGCACGGATTTCGCCCCTTCACCGCTGCAATGGAAGACAACAGGGAAATTCATATGAACCAATCTGACGTTCCAACCGAAGGGAATGATAAAGGAAGATCATTAACCATTCCTGTCGTTCAGGAAGAAATATCAATTGATAAAAAAGTAATTGAGACCGGAAAAGTAATCATAAAGAAAAGTGTTACAGAAGAAGAGACTACGGTCAATATTCCATTAATTCAGGAAGGCTATGATGTAGAAAGGAAGGCGGTTAATAAAATAGTGGAATCACCACCGTCTGTACGATATGAGGACGACAGGATTATTATACCCGTCATGCGGGAGATATTGGTGGTGGAAAAGCGTTTCGAAATTATAGAAGAAGTACACGTCATCCGGCATAGGACCGAGGTTCCGCAACAGCAACAGGTCAAGCTCAGGAAGGAAAATATAACGGTTGAGCACAAAAAAGTTCAGGATGATCCCGGTTCCATTAAGCAAGAATAGTAATTCATTCATCTCAAAAAAACCTTTATGGCACATACAGTAGTAGGATTCTTTGACAATAACTCTGAAGCAAAAGATGCAGTCAGCAAATTAAAAAAATCTGGTTTTAGTGAGGATCAAATTGATATTGCCTCTCCAGGGGCAACATCAGAAGGTACAGTGTCCCATATCAGTTCAACTGACCGCGGAGAAGATCAGGAGAATGGGATAACAAGGTTTTTTAAAAATTTATTCGGAACTGACGATGATGCCGATCGTTATAGCAAGGTAGCAGAAAGAAGTAATTCAATTGTGACCGTACATGCCAATTCTCATGATGAGGCGGAAGATGCGGCTGATATACTCGACGATTGCGGTGCAGTGAATGTAGATGAAAGGGCCGCTGAATATGGTATCACTTCTGCAGGGAGAGGAGACCGTAACGTTGACAGACTAACAGAGAACAGTCGCAGTGATATTTCAGAAAGAACCAAAGATGTTTCGGAAAGAAGTGATGTAGAAAACAGGAATGAGGCCACTATACCGAGGATTCAGGAAAATTTAGAAGTAGGAAAGAGAACAGTTGAAAGAGGAGGTGTAAGGGTCCGCAGTCGCATCGTGGAAAGACCGGTAGAAAAACATGTCAGATTAAGAGAAGAAAATATTCATGTGGAACGGAAGCCTGTGAACAGACCTGTTTCCGATACAGAGGCAGGCGCCTTCCGTGACAAGGAAATTGAGCTTACAGAAAGGGCAGAGGTTCCAGTCGTAAACAAACAGGCGCGTGTAGTGGAGGAAGTAAAGATCAGCAAAGATGTAAATGAACGCGATGAAACAGTAAGGGACACGGTAAGAAATTCGGAAGTTGATATAAACAGGACCGGTAATGACCAAACAACACACAGAGACAGTGATACCCGAAGAATGAGCAATGACATAAAAGATACAGGAGATACAGACGATCTTCGGGACAGAGATGATCTGAGGGATCGTCGCAGCGGTTTGTAAACTTTGTTAATGGGTGTTTAGTATAAAGGTTGGTCTGCTATGGCGGATCAACCTTTTTTGTTCTGTGAAAGCAGGCTCATTCCTTAAACAATTCTCAATTCTCAAATAATCAAATCCCGAATTATCCCTGTCGGCTATCTTTGCGACAATGAACGCATTTGAAAAACTTACAGAGGCCACCAGGTTCCTGCAACCTTTTAATAAAGCTCAGGCCAGGATCGGGGTAGTACTGGGAAGTGGTTTAAGCAATTTTGTACAGGAGATAGAAGTAGACCAGGAAATACCTTATGAAGATATCCCTCATTTTCCCGTATCGACAGTAGAAGGTCATCACGGAAAGCTCATTTTTGGAAGAATTGCCGGTAAACCGATCATTGCCATGAGTGGGCGTTTTCATTTTTATGAAGGCTATACACCGGAGGAGGTAGCATTTCCAATCCGGGTCATGAAGTTCTTGGGCATACAGATCTTACTTCTTTCAAATGCCGCGGGTGGTGTAAATCCAGGATTTAAGGTGGGCGACCTGATGATCATCCATGACCATATAAGTTTTGCCGTTAGAAACCCATTATTAGGGAAAAATGATGATCGTTTAGGTGTTCGTTTTCCGGATATGAGTGAGCCATACAAAAAAGAGCTGATTCTTAAAACTAAAAGCATTGCCTCAAAACATAATATTGATGTGAAGGAGGGAGTTTACTTCGGTGTAACCGGACCTACATTTGAAACCCGTTCTGAATATAAGATGATCAGGGTTTTGGGAGGTGATGCTGTTGGCATGAGTACGGTTCAAGAAGTTATAGCAGCGGTTCATTCAGGAATGGATGTATTTGCCATGAGTGTAATAACGGATATAGGCATCCGTGAAGAAGAAAATATTATTACGCATGAAGAGGTACTCGATGCAGCCCGGAATGCAGAACCAAAATTCTCGCTTCTTTTTCGTGAACTGATCGCTTCTATCGATAATTAGGATATCTGTGAAAAAACGACTTATCAATAAGATTCTTCTGCTGACCCTTTGTTGCTTTGCTTCAGCCACTATAATGGCTCAGGGCATACTGAAAGGTATTACGAACAGGGTACCTGGTATGACCAGTGGGGGATCAGGTGGTACAGGTGGTGATAGCCTGTTGATCAGGAATAAGAATGAGGACAGTATATCAATTTCTTATTATTATCTTGACATTGCCTGGGCACATAAACTGGATTCTTCCATCAGCGAGTTCAAACGTTTTCCGATACCTTCTACTTACGCTTATATAGGAAATACCGGATCAGCCGCCCATTCGCTGTTATTTGCGCCAGACATGACTGTAGGTTGGGATCCGGGATTTCATGCGCTGGATATTTATAAGTATAAAGTAGACCAGGTCCGTTTTTTTAATACCACACGTCCCTACACAGAATTAGGATATGAACTGGCCAGCAGGTCGGAGCAAATAATTGAGATCTTTCATACGCAAAATATAAAGCCCTATTGGAATTTTTCATTGAATTACCGCCTCATCAGCGCTCCCGGTTATTTCCGTAATCAAAAGAACAATCACAATAATTATCTTTTTACATCCTGGTACCAGGCACCGGCCAAGCGATATAACAATTATCTGATCCTGCTTGGTAATAATCTTCAGGCTACGGAAAATGGAGGGGTACAAACTACCAATGATTTCAAGAATCCGATTTACTCAACCGACCCTTTTACTATACCTACAAAAATTGGCGGTGATCCGACTTATGTCACCAATTTCTTTTCCAAGACACTATTTACCGGTAATAAGTATACGGAGTTTACAGCATTGATGCGACAGCAGTATGATTTTGGTCGCAAGGATTCT
>JBJMLY010000531.1:0-11574 GCA_045805025.1 Cytophagaceae bacterium
ATGCCATCATGGCGTGATAGCCTGCTATGCCATAGTGGTTGGAGTTTCTTGTTGAGACCCAGCCAGTTCCGGCTTTCTCCGCTTTTTCAATAGCAATCTTCATCGCTTTAGGTGCTACTACGAGTCCGAGCCCCCGATCTCCGTCAACCACTGCTGTACTCGGACTTTCATGAACGATCTTTACATTGGGCTTGGCATTAATTCGGCCAGCCTCCCAGAGCCTCACGTATCCGCTGAGCCTGGCTACCCCATGAGAGTCAACACCCCGAAGGTCTGCGGAAAGCAAGACGGTGGAGGCCAGCTCCGCATCTTCAGCGGAACATCCCATTTTTGAAAATATTTCTCTGGAAAAGTCGAATAAGTTTTTGTATGAATGCATAGTAGTCAGCAAAAATATTAAATATGCCTGTGTTTTTTATATTGAATAAGGCGCTAGAGGCCTTTCTCTTTAATAATATCCCAATAATAAGTAATTTTCTAAGCAGAATTATGGAATTTTGCAGAGTTTGCACCTTGAATAAACAGACCCAGAACAACTATGAAAAGGATTCTATTGCTTGCCTTAAGCATTTTGTCAGTCCAGAGCTTTGCGGATAATGATAAAAGAAATGTTAAGTCTACGATAAAACAAGTAACCGTTTTTCTGAGCAGAGCCCAGATCAACAGTACTGCCGGCGCGCCGGTAGAAGCAGGAATGACCGATGTGATCATTGAAGGGCTTCCTCCATCCATTGACAAGCAGAGCATTCAGGTAAGCGGCAAGGGTGATTTTGTCATTATGAGCGTCAAGTACAACCTGAATTACGTGGATCCTCAGCAGAAATCGCCGGCTATACTGGCCCTGGAAGATTCCATGGAAGTTTATCAGCTGCAGGTAGAAATTCTGACCAATATGCGCGATGTCTATAATAAAGAAGAGCAGATGATGCTGGCAAATCAGAGCATGAAAGGCACGGAGAAAGGAATTACCGCCGATGAGCTGGAAGAGATGGCAGATCTTTTCCGCGAAAGGCTGGCCGATATCCGGACAAGGCTTCTGAAGAACGAGCGGGAAATTAAAAAGGTGACTGAAAAAAAAGCGAGATTCTTCAACCAATTGAATGAGATCAACCGGCTTAGAAATCAGCCAAGCTCCCAGATTATGGTGACTGTATCCGCCAAAACCAGAATGCCTATCACACTCGATGTACAATATATTGTTACGAATGCAGGCTGGTATCCGATCTATGATCTTCGCGCCAAAGACACGAAAAATCCGGTACAGCTGAATTATAAAGCACAGGTTTTCCAGAATACCGGTATAGACTGGGAAAAGGTAAAACTGAAATTATCTACCGGTAATCCCGCTCAGGGCGGCACGAAGCCAACTCTTTCAACCTGGTGGCTGCAGTTTTACACCCCGGTCACCTACAGCAACGAAAAGAGAAAAATGAAAGGCGAATATGCTGCGCCTTCCATGCAGATGGACGACTATAAAAGTACCGCCTCAGGAGCATATCAGGAAAAAGAAGAGATCATTGCTCAGAATGTTTCAAACTATACCCAGGTTACAGAAACCACCCTGGCTGCGGAATTTGATATTGCTATTCCCTACACGATCCCTTCCGACGGTATCGGACAGCTGGTGGATGTGAAGAATTTCGATTTGCCTGCTTCGTACAAGCATTTCTCGGTGCCGAAGATGGATAACGATGCCTTCCTTGTTGCACAGGTGACGGGCTGGGAGGATCTGAATATGCTTTCAGGCAACGCCAATATTTATTTTGAAGGAACTTATGTAGGCGAAGCTTACCTGGATATGCAGAATACAAAAGATACGCTGGACCTTTCCCTGGGAAGAGACCATAAGGTGATCATTGAACGTAAAAAGCTGAAGGATTTCAGTAAGAAGAATATGATCGGTACCACCAAGAAAGAAGAGTTTGTTTATGAGATTACTGTCAGGAATACCAAGAAAGATCCTATCGAGCTAAGTCTGGAAGATCAGGTACCTGTTTCCAAAGATGCACAGATTGAAGTGGAGGTGACTGATACAGGCGGCGCTGAGTACGACAAGGAATCAGGGAAGCTGGTATGGAAGATGAACCTGAATTCTGCCGAGACTAAGAAAGTAACTTTCAAATATTCGGTGAAATATCCGAAGAATAAAATTGTAAGCGGGTTGTATTGACACCTCACCCTGCCCTCTCCTGAAGGAGAGGGTTTTAGCTCCCTTCTCCTTGAGGAGAAGGGTTGGGGATGAGGTTTTTTGAAATTTCCTCCAAAACATAATTGAGCTTTTTCAGAACATCATCATTGCAGAATCTTATGACTCTCAGTTCCTGATTTTCCAGTTCATAAGTTCTTCCTTTATCGTAGTCTGCTTGTTCGCTGGCTAAATGATATTTGCCATCTATTTCGACAACCAGATTGCATTCGTGACAATAAAAATCGGCTATAAAGTTATCTATAGGATGCTGTCTTCTGAATTTAAATCCTTTGAGGTTTCTGTTTCTGAGAAATGACCATAACAATTTTTCTGCTTCTGTTTGTTGCTGCCGGTTTTCACGGGCATAGCCGAATAATCGGGAGTTTGCTCCCTTGTGTAGATTTTCCATAGCTTGTTTTTATCTCATCCCTCATTGCTGCAGGATAGGGCTAGAGGATGAGTGTCTTAAAACCCTTCCCCCTCAATACTATTTCCCTGCAATACCTGACTCAGCACTCCTTCTTTCAATGAGTACGAGGATACTCTGATCTTTTGTATGGTGAGGCGGTGTATGATGAAATAGACCATGGAGCAGGCAATTACGATCATGTCCACCCGCATTTCGATCATGCCGGGAATGAGAAGTCGTTCTTCGCGGTTTTTGCTGGTCAGCTCAAAAAATATCCGTTCAAAGGAATCCAGCATGAGTGTATATTCCTTCTCTTCTTCGATATTAAAATCCAGTCCCCGTATTCGGGAGTCGATCTCGGAGAGGGTGTCAAATGTGCCCGAAGCACCGATCAGGGTCATGGGTTTGAACTCCTGAGCCGCTTCGAAGAAGGGCATGAGTTTTTCATCCAGGTAATTCACCAGCTTTTCGGTGTCTTCTACCGACAGAGGATCGGAATTCTGAAAAGCATCCATCAGTCTTTGTCCACCTATTTCAAAGCTTCCTTTCCAGAAGATGTTATCGTTGTTGCACAGGATAAACTCCACGCTGCCTCCGCCTATATCCAATACCAGGGAAGTGCTTTTGCCCAGATCCATGGCTGCCTTAACTCCATAATAAATTAATTCAGCCTCTTTATGTCCGGATATTGTCTGTATATCAATATTTGTCTTGCTTTTGATGTCTTTGACCAGCTGGTAGCCGTTCCTGGCATTGCGGAAGGCGCTGGTTGCTACCGCTACCGTGCGGGAAACGCCGTAGGTGTCGATCACCTCTTTATAGTGAGATACTGTTTTGATAGCCCTTTCATAGGCATCGGCTGAGATAAACCCCTTGGTAATGCCTCCCTGGCCCAGCTTTACCGGATTTTTCTCCTTATGGAGTACATTCATTCCCTGTCCGCCCTGTTCAGCGATGATCAGGTTGAAAGTATTGGTCCCCAGGTCCAGGACGGCTATTTTTTCAGGGTTCATTGCTGAAATATAAAAAATTAAAAGTTCAGATTTCAATAATAAACTTCTATTTGTTTATTCTGTTTTTTCCATAAATTGTACATTCGATAAAATTCAGAACATGAAGCCTGAGCAGGGAAAAGACAAATTACAGATTCTTGAACAGAAAAGCAGGGAAGCCTTATTAGGCGGAGGCCAGGCACGCCTGGATGCCCAGCATCAGAAGGGAAAGCTTACTGCCCGGGAGAGGCTGGATCTGCTGCTTGATGCGGGATCGTTTGAAGAGATTGGAAAATTTGTGACGCATCGGAGTAAGGATTTCGGACTGGACAAAGAACAGTATTTGGGAGATGGTGTTGTAACAGGCTTTGGAACGATCGATGGAAGGCTGGTTTATGTTTTTTCCCAGGATTTTACCGTTTTCGGCGGTTCTCTTTCCGAAGCCCATGCCGAAAAGGTATGCAGGATCATGGATCTGGCCATGCAGAATGGCGCTCCCGTGATAGGTCTGAACGATTCGGGAGGAGCAAGAATACAGGAAGGTGTGGTTTCCCTGGGAGGTTATGCCGATATATTTTACAGGAATACACTGGCCTCGGGAGTGATCCCGCAGATATCGGCCATTATGGGCCCATGTGCCGGCGGTGCAGTATATTCCCCCGCGATCACGGATTTTATTCTCATGGTGGAGAATACCAGCTACATGTTTGTGACTGGTCCCAATGTAGTGAAAACGGTCACCCATGAAACGGTCTCATCCGAAGAGCTTGGCGGAGCCTCGGCGCATAGCAGCAAAAGCGGCGTTACGCACTTTTCCTGCGCCAATGAAGTGGAATGTATCAGCCATATCAGGAAGCTGATCAGCTATATGCCGCAGAATTGCGAGGACGATGCTCCGGCTTATGAATACGCAGCGGGAAATGAAGTGATTCCCGGCCTGAATAACATCATTCCTGAAAATCCTAACCAGCCTTACGACATGAGAGAAGTGATCGCCCTGATCGCTGACAAGGATAGCTTTTTTGAAGTGCACAAAAATTTTGCTGAAAATATTGTAGTCGGATTTGCAAGGCTTGCCGGCAAAAGCGTTGGCATTGTCGGGAATCAGCCGGCAGTTCTGGCAGGCGTGCTGGATATACATTCCAGCACGAAGGCCGCACGCTTTGTCAGGTTCTGCGACTGCTTTAATATTCCTTTGCTCGTACTGGAAGATGTACCGGGATTTTTGCCCGGCACCAACCAGGAGTGGAACGGAATTATTTCAAATGGCGCCAAGCTGCTCTATGCTTTTTCAGAAGCTACCGTTCCCCGAATTACCGTCATCACCCGCAAAGCATACGGAGGTGCTTATGACGTGATGAATTCGAAGCATATCGGAGCCGACATGAATTATGCGTGGCCTACGGCAGAGATCGCTGTGATGGGAGCCCGCGGAGCTGCAGAAATCATTTTCAAAAAAGAAATTTCCGAAGCAGCCGACAAAACTGCGAAGCTTCAGGAGAAAATTGATGAGTATACTGCTAAGTTCGCCAACCCATATATTGCGGCCAATCGTGGATATATCGATGAAGTGATCAAGCCGGAAGAAACCAGAAAAAAACTGATTACAGCTTTTTCCATGCTCAAAAATAAAGTGGCCAAGCTGCCAAAGAAGAAACATGGAAATATTCCACTATAAGTAATTCAAAAATTCAAAAATCAAAACTCAACCATGAGAGAGGAAAGTCTTAAATTTTTAGAAAAGTATGTTAACAATGCATCGCCTACCGGCTTTGAGTGGTCGGGGCAGCAGCTATGGCTGGAATATATTAAGCCATACATTCATGAATATTTTACCGATACATACGGAACCGTCGTTGGCGTAATTAATCCTCAGGCTCCTTATAAAGTAGTCATCGAAGCGCACGCCGATGAGATTTCCTGGTTTGTAAATTACATCACTAAGGAAGGATATATCTATCTCCGCAAGAATGGCGGCTCAGACCATAGCATCGCTCCCTCAAAAAGAGTGAACATTCATACGGCCAAAGGAATCGTAAAAGGAGTTTTCGGCTGGCCAGCCATTCACGTTCGCGACAACGACAATGACAAGCCGCCGACCATGAAGAATATTTTTCTTGACCTTGGCTGTTCTTCCAAAGAAGAAGTAGAGCAGCTGGGTGTTCATGTAGGCTGTGTCGCCACATTTGTGGACGAATTCATGACGCTGAACGATAAATATTTTGTGGGCAGAGCCCTGGATAACCGCATCGGTGGATTTATGATCGCCGAAGTAGCCAGAAGGATTCATGAAAACGGAAATCAGCTTCCTTTCGGTCTTTACATCGTAAACTCAGTGCAGGAAGAGATCGGTTTAAGAGGAGCGGAAATGATCGCCCACCGCATTAAGCCGGATGTAGCTATCATTACTGATGTCTGCCACGATACACAGTCTCCGGCTTACAGTAAAGTAGCCAGTGGAGATCTGTCTGCCGGAAAAGGCCCGGTGCTTACATATGGTCCGGCGGTTCAGAATAACCTGCTGCATATGATCATCGATGTTGCCAACAGAATGCATGTTCCTTTTCAGCGGGCTTCTGCGTACCGAGCCACAGGCACTGATACCGATGCCTTCGCGTATTCAAATGCCGGTGTTTGCTCAGCCCTGATCTCCTTACCCTTGAAATACATGCATACTACCGTGGAAATGGTATCGAAAGAAGATGTCGACCATGTGATCAAGCTGATGTACGAGTTTGTCGTGCAGCTTCCGGGGGGACATGATTTCAGATATATAAAATAGTCATGAGTCATGAGTATGTCTCAATCATTATTATAAGGTGAAATTGAATAGCGAATTCTCATAATAGAATATCTATTCCTGAAAGGGCTTACGACTTAGTACTCAATACTCATGACTCAATACTAAATACTAAAAAATGAAACTCGCCGTACTTCTTACACTTCTTTTCTTCGGACCTCTGATAGCAGGGGCTTATGGAGCGCTCCATGATCAGCTTGCTTACACTGTATCTCCTGAGTTTTTCACCAAATTCCGTTTTCCTATTTTCAACATTGCTCCCGATACCAATCCCAGATGGGGAGCTGCGATTGTGGGGTTTCAGAATACCTGGCAGGTAGGACTTTTGCTGGGCGGAATTCTTTCAGTGGCGGGAATGATACAATTCACCTGGCAGAAGAGCCTTAAATATTCTGCGCATGCCTTTTTTATCGCCTTACTCTGTGCTTTTGTTTTTAGTCTTATCGGACTGGCCATAGGCGGAGGAGAACGGGAAATTTCTACAAGTCTGAATATTGTGGATCAGGAACACTTCCTGGCGGTCGAACGCATGAATAATTTCAGTAAAATGGGAGGAGTGATCGGTATGTTGCTCGGCTTATTTTACCATATCTTCCGCCGAAATAAAGATAAAGGCCTCATCGACCCATCCACCGTCGAAAGATCGGACGGACTTTAAAAGTCCCTCATAATCAGGGAATAAAATCTATATTTTATAACTTATTATATTCTAAGAGGTTATTTTGTAACCTTTTGGGCCTTGTATTGATCTAATATAAAAAGATAGCGAATGAATACAGAATCTGATTTAATAGAGAAGATTTTAAAGGGTGACAAGCGGCTGTATGAAGAGATCATCCGCAAATACAACCAGCGTCTCTACCGGATAGCAAGATCCTTTATAAAGAATGAGGATGAGATTGAAGACGTAATGCAGGAAACATATATTAAGGCTTACATGAATCTGAAACAATTTGAAGGTAAATCGCAGTTTTCAACCTGGCTCACCCGCATCCTGATTAATCAGGCTAATCTTTCACTGAATAAAGAAAAAAGAGTCAGGACACATATTGCTGTCTCCGCCGAAGATGTTCCTGATATTAACTATTCTTCCGAACCCACCCCAGACCAGAATCTTATGAACGACGAATTGAAAAAATACCTTGAGCAGTCGATCGATGAGCTGCCTGACGGCCTCCGCTCGGTGTATATGATGAGGGAAGTGGAGGGACTTTCAGTTCAGGAAACCTCCGATGCGCTTTCGATCAGTATAGAAAATGTGAAAACTCGCTTGCACAGAGCAAAGGCAGGACTTAAAGATAGTCTGTTCGAGAAAGCAAAAGGAGAGATCGATCTGTTTCACTTTAAGATGGACCGCTGCGATCGCGTTGCGCTGGCGGTAATGGTCCAGATCGGGAAAATAAACTGACTATTTTTCCGGACCGCCGATCGTACCGATCTTATGCCGGAGGATCAGCTCCGCTCCGTAATGGGCCGACACGATCAATCCAAGAATCAGGCCGCCGTTGAGGGCATTAAGAAGAGGAGAAACCGTTTTCTGTGTTTCATAATGGGGCATGCGGAACAAAAATAATCCCAGGTAAACAAAAACAACCACCATATTAACCGAGGCATGAATCACAGCTTTGGTCCGGATGATTTCATCGTCCGGCAATCTTAAAAAATCCATCACTCCGAAAATACTTGCTAGCAGAGCTCCGGCAAGGCCTATGCCCATACAGTAAAAGCCGATAATGGCGAACAACGGAGTTTCTTTGATCCAGGAAAGCAGATCAAAAATGAATCCTACGGGAAACATTGCCATCGGAAAATGGATAAGCATGACATGGATCGGATGCCCGAACAGTTTTCCTTTTTGAAGATCTTTGATGAATGACATGGTTGGTGGATTAAAATGAAAAGGCGGACAGCTTTTGCTGTCCGCCTGAAATTTATACTCCTGCTACAAAAGCGATCAGAAGAACGAGTCCGACGACTGCCGCTCCTGCATGGATCAGGGCCAGAGCCTTCGGAAGAGGCTTTTTGGACATGTCCAGGAAGAACAGGATGAAGCCTCCCAGGGCCGCCACGACAAAGATCACAAGACTGGTAACCGGAGCTTTGTCAGAGTTCATGGCTACATAGTACAGTAAAATGCCCAGAGCGGAAGCTGCAATTAAACCGTGAATAAAAACGGCTGGTTTCGGAGTAGCTTCTCCTTTCAGGACTTTCAGAAGGACGATCAGGCCAAAAACTGCTGCCAGCGCAAAGAGGCCTATGGCAATGTGTAAAATGTTCATAATAAAAGGGTTTAGTGAAAAATACAACCTGTTTCAACAGGATTTGTTTGGTATTAGATCATTTTGATGAAGAAAGGTTACAAACTAACTGGGTGTTTCATAACTATTTTTGAAATGGGTAGGTTAATTTATAAGAGGGATATGATGATATGAAAAGATATACAATGCTTTATATAACACTGCTGGCCATTGTGGTGAATTTTTCATTTGTGATGGTGAAGGCAGACGAAGATGAACCGGCTCTTAAACGGGGAGCCAAAAGCAGCGCAGAGCTGTCGGAAATTTTTATCAATTCGGTACGTCAGAATGATTTTTCCATGCTTCGAAACTACATTCCGGAGCAAACGGAGATGGAATATTTCAGGAAGAGCTGCAGTATTCAGCAGAAGCCTTTATGCGAGTCTATCGACGATGAAGAATTAAAATCGAATACCGAAAGCAATTACAGGAAGCTTGTACAGAGAGGAATCGATAAGGAGCTGAACTGGTCGCAGATCGAGCTGATCGATAAAAAGACCATCAGTGATCCGAAAAATAATTTAAGATCCAGGGTAGTTATGAATGTACAGGATATGAAAGGCAAGAGCATGAAAATGTCTTTCGACGTAATTCAGATCAAAGACAAGTATTTTATTTTTCAGGGAATAAGGGAGGGGAATTAAAAGAATTGGCAATTGGCAGTTTGCAAACTGCCAATTGCCAATTGATAATTATTAACTCTGTTTAGGATCTTTTCCCGGTTTGGCAATGGAATCTCTCATATCCGTATCGGCCTGCATATTCTGCATTTTATAATAATCCATCACACCAAGATTACCACTCACAAAAGCATGAGCAATGGCTTTGGGAATTTCAGCTTCGGCTTCAATTACTTTGGCACGGGCTTCCTGGGCTTTGGCTTTCATTTCCTGTTCAACCGCTACGGCCATAGCTCTTCTTTCTTCGGCCTTGGCTTCCGCCACTTTCAGGTCAGCGTTCGCCTGGTCGATCTGAAGCTTTGCTCCGATGTTGGTTCCTACATCGATGTCGGCGATGTCGATAGAAAGGATTTCAAAAGCAGTCCCGGCATCCAGTCCTTTTTGAAGTACAAGCTTTGATATTTTGTCGGGGTTCTCCAGGACTTCTTTGTGCGATTTGGACGAACCGATGGAGGTAACAATTCCTTCGCCTACCCGGGCCAGGATTGTTTCTTCTCCGGCGCCTCCTACCAGTTGGGCGATGTTGGCTCTTACGGTAACTCTTGCTTTGGCGATCAGCTGGATTCCATCCTGTGCCACGGCGGCTACATTCGGGGTGTTGATCACCTGAGGATTTACAGAGATCTGAACCGCTTCGAATACGTCCCTGCCTGCCAGGTCAATGGCTGTGGCATGTTTGAAGGTAAGCGCGATGTTGGCTTTGTCGGCGGATATCAGCGCCTTGATTACCGAAGGGACATGGCCTCCCGCCAGGTAATGGGTTTCAAGTTCACTGCTGGATAAGTTCAGCCCGGCTTTATTGGCCGTGATAAGCGAAGTGATGATAACGCTCGGTGGTACTTTTCTGATCCGCATAAATACCAGATCAAAGAGCCCGACCTTTACGCCAGAAAAAATCGCGGTGATCCATAAGCCTATCGGGAAGTAGTAGATGAAAACGAAAAACAGTACGATGCAGACAACAATCGTGATCGTCAAAATGTAAACGGACATGGAATGTAGAGTTTAGATGAAAAGATAAAGGTACGAAAAAAGAGTTATTGGTTGTTAGTTGTTCGTTATTGGTTGTGGGATTTCAAAATCTACGTGAAAATGATCGTCATGGGCCTGATTGAGTAATCTGGTAAGGACGGTGGCGAAGCGCAGCTTGCGGGCCAGCAGCTTTTTACCATAAGGACCGGCAAAGAGCAGAGGCTTCAGCTCGGTTTTTAAAATCACAATTCTGATCCGGATACCATTCTTTTTACATGCATCGTCCAGTGCCAGCAAAAATTTCGCGTTGGTTTCAAAATCAACAGAGGTGTTCTCCGGATAAAAATTGAGAGGAATGCTTTGATTGACCTTTCCCTGGTCGTCGGTGTTCAGGCCGTATCCATAAGCATTGAAAATGCTTAGAGGGTCATACTGTTCTCCGTCTTTCTTAAAAATCAGCTGCAGGTCAATGCTGGTGCCGTTTTGATGAGTCCGGTGATTGAATACATAAGGTCCCCCGAATTTTTTGGAGCCTTCGCCTGTGGAGAACTCTATGTCCGGACAAGTCTCTTCGCAGATTTGATAAGCGTCGATAATAGTCTTCTTTACTTTTTCATGCACAAAGCAATTGCCTTCCAGGTAGCTCAGAAAATTGAAGTACTGGAAATTTTTCCCTTCAAAAGGCAGACGCTTGCCGTTGACTAAAGTTCCATTGCCTGGTGTGCCAATGCTTTGACTGGGCTTGTCGTTGTCGAGGTATACGAGCAGGTCAGGCTTAAACCGGAGAATAGCCAGTGGAATAATCAAAGCCAGGAATATCCAGCGGTAAAATTTTTTGGTCCGGAGGAAATGATGAAGGTGATCCAACGCAATAACCAGCACCAGATAATAGAGAAAGACCAAAGGAAGAAAATAATAACTGCTGACAAAGCCCTGGGAAAAAAATGCTGATAAAGGCCATGAGAGAATGGAAGCCATTTCGCCGGCTTTCATCGTAATACCGGTCTGGTCGTAAATGACTTTGTTGACGATTAAAAAATAAGGCAGGATTTTCGTAAGCAGGACAAAGAGCAGGAGGAGGATTCCTGAGATGATGAGATGTTTGCGGCGGATAATAGTCATTAGTCATTGGTTGGCACTGACTGAAATATACCATTTGAGTTTCGGATTAAGAAGATCTGTAAGGTTTTTTCGTTATTGATCGATGAAGTATTCTTTGCCGGCTGGGCTCATATA
>JBJMLY010000532.1:0-3786 GCA_045805025.1 Cytophagaceae bacterium
CGACCCCATGGCCTCCACCGGTGACTACACTGTTCGCGTGAAGATGCCCGACGGATATCGCATCGCGCCACATTGGCATCCACTGCGCGAGAATGTCACCGTCATCTCTGGGACTTTCAAGGTCGGCATGGGTGACACCTTCGCCGTTGTACTTGGCTAATGACTTACCCGAGTTGTATTCCAGGAATTGAGGAAAAGGAAAATTAGGGTTGTTGGTATTGATGCTTGTCCGGACCGTATCGGCCGGCCAGGATTGTGTAAAGCCAGTTGCAATATCTACCAGGACAATTGTCAGGAGCAGTAAATATTTTTTCATAGGAGAGTATTGTGTATTATTTTCTTACTGTTTCTTTCATAAATATAACATTTTTAATTATTTGTTTAATTATTGTACTAAAAACTTATCCAAATTCTATTTATTAATGGTATATTTATGTGTTGTAAATACCTTAATTTTTTGAATAAAAGCTGTTTTTTTAGAAATTTCCCAGCTTTATACCGAAATGGAATAAAGTCCGTTGAGATAAAAATTCTTTCTTGTAAATGGATAAAATACCGTGACTTATGAAAAGATATGTGATTTTCCTCGTACTGATTTCTTTTGTGTTTGCCTGCGGAGGACCGAAAAACGGTTTGCACAGTCACAAGAAAAAAAGGCCGCCTTGTGTGAAGTAAATCAGAGCGATTATTTTTTATCGCACAGGATCTGATCCGACAATGGATAATAACCCATGGAGAAATGCCACCACTCGGTGACGATGCCTTTAAAGCCCGCCGCTTCCATCGTATTCTTCAGCAAGGCCCTGTTGACTTTTACCTCACCGCTGAGCTTCGGATAATTATAGTGCGACTCCACGCCAAAGTGATCGAAAGGAGTGCCCATATCGAGTTCCGTATTGCTGCTGTCGACAATGGTAAGATCCACCGCTACACCGCGGTTATGCTGAGAACCTGAAGTATAAGGATTGGCCACATAATTTTTATCGGGCATAATGGCCCACATCTTTTTCTGTACACTCAGAGGTCTGTAGCAATCAAACAACTTTAGCCGTAGGCCTTTTTTAAGAAGAAGCTCGTTGGCTTTGATCAAAGCGAGAGCGGTCACATACCTCAGATAACAATCATCGCATTCGTACACTTTCTCTTTCAGAAAATTATCTTCCGTGGCGTATTTCATGTCAAATCTGAATTCAGCGGAAAGATCGGAAAGTCTTACCAGACTGCTGTCATGGTAGGGAGGCAGGGATACAGCCAGCGGCACGGACTTCGGAGTATCGGGAATGACTTCGTTTTTGAAAGCCAGACTGTCTTTGATGACGGGAATTTTTTCCTGTTCCCGGCTGCAGGAGCAGAGTAAAAGAAAAGCAGCAATGCTTATTTGGTAAGCGTGTTTGAAGAAGTCCATAGGTTGAAATGAAGTTGATCTCTGAGGAAAAGCTCTGCCAGCAGTAGGTTAGGCACCCATCCGAGCCAGGCCACGATCATGTAGAGATCCATGGGATGAGGATGAAGACTGATGGCAAGAATGTATTTCCATGCCCGAAGGGTAATCGCTGATAATGTCAGAGCAAAACTGCGGATCATAAATTTCCGGTGGGCGGTAAAATTTCCGTTTCGTGCTGTGCTGTAGGCTTGCCAGGTGAACCACATCCAGAGTACTGAAAGAAGCAGGAAAGCGATCCGGGATGGAATGCCGCCGTTCGCGTACAGAGCCATGATAAAGCCTCCGGGACCGGAAAGTAGAAGCACGACGATCACATAGAATCTGCCCGCCCAACGGTGCAGGGTTTTATAATTTCGCAGAATGTACCGGGAGAATTGTGTGAATCCAGCCAGCAGCACAAAGCAGCTGCTGAGCACATGAATGTAAAAAGCCATCTTCCAGATTTCATTATGAATAATCCACTGCTTGATGCGCAGAAAGGCAACATGGTCCTCAAAAGCCAGGTATGGTAACGTGATCTTCAGCATCAGGAATGAGAAGAATGCCAGCGTTATCAGAAGCAGCGTTTTGAAGATCGTGGATTTCATAGTATCTTAACCTACGATTTTTTTCACTCATTTCTAAACAAAGCCCGGTTATGAAAATCAGACACCTGTTTCCCGCTCTTATAATTCTTTTGTTTTCCTGTAAAGGATCGTCCGACAATACTGAAAAAAAGGCTTCTGCGGATACCATTAAAAATCAAGTCCCCGCTGTAGAGGCCAAGCTTAAGAGAGATCCCCGTACGATCGGAGCGGCCAAATCCGATGCACAGCGCAAAATCGATGAAGACATTAAAAAGATCAATATGGCAAGCAATCCTCTCTGCGGTTACTGGGTAGGGGATTTCGGAAAGAATAAGATCAACATCACGCTGGCGTATATCAAAGACTCGATTGCAGAAGGCCACAGTGTATGCGCCGGCAATTACCGGGAGATTAAAGGATCTGTAAAAAAGATCAGCGACACTAAATACGAATTCATCATGACCGAACCCGGCGATGACCAGTACGACGGCCGCTTTAAGTTCACCATTGATCTGAACGAGAAAAATCTGAAAGGAAACTGGGCACCTTTTAAAAATACAGTGGGGGTCAAAACCTATATCCTGGAGAAAAGAGAATTTAAGTACGATCCGAATGTCGGCGATTTCGCATATGCTTCAAATACGGCAATGGATGAATCGGAAGTGGGCAATCTTATGCCCGACGAAGCGGAACTGATGCGCAACGAAATTTATGCCCGCCACGGGTACAGCTTTCAAAACCTGAAGATGAGAAGAATCTTCGACGCGAAGGACTGGTATATCCCCATGGGAATCGATATCCGGGATCAGCTCACAGAAGTCGAGGCTAAGAATATTGATCTTCTTTACAACTACGAAAAGTATCATGAAGAGTATTATGATTCGTATGGTAGGTAGCGGTTACAAATCCTGACGGTACGGATTTATCCTAGCACAAAGAAAATTTCCTGCCTGTAATTATCATGCCTAAGTCTTGCTAACGGATCATTCTTTAAGCTCCTAGAATAAAGGTATTTGTATTAATTTTTACTTGATACCCATGCGCCTAAACCTGTTTATAATCTATTATTTATCAATTAGTTAAATGTAAATCTGGTATTATTTCAGGGTTTTTATGTGTATTTTTGGGCAGGGGCTTTTTATCGTAATCCATTGCCTATGTCTGAGCTTAAGCTTTTAAAAAACTGTACCATATATACAGGTGAATCTGTTCTGGAAAAGCACGCTGTATTAGTAGAAAAAGGAAAAATAAAGAAGATTATGCCTGATTCAGAGAGCGGGGCTTTTGAATCGGCCAGGCAGATCAACCTGAAGGGCAATTACCTTATTCCTGGCTTTATTGATTTACAGCTGAATGGTGGAGGAGGATCTTTTTTTACACAGCAGATCAGCGAAGAAAGTATAGAAAAAATTCACCAGGTTTACCTCCGGTATGGTACCACCAGTTTTTTACCTACTCTTATCTCCACGACGTTTGAAAATATCCTCCGGGCGCTCGATGTCACAGCCGCTTATATGCGGAGGTCTGAAAACATTGTCCTTGGATTGCATATTGAAGGTCCGTTTTTCAATGTGAAGAAGAAAGGCGCGCACGCCGAGAAGTTTCTCAGAAGTCCGACAGACGATGAAATCAATATCCTCGCAGAAAAGGGTAAAGGTATTGTAAGCCTGATTACACTCGCTCCCGAAATGGTAACGGACAAGCAGATCAGGACACTGGTCAATGCAGGCATCAATGTTTCCGCCGGACATACCGATTGCAGCTATGCCGAGGCTA
>JBJMLY010000533.1:0-7925 GCA_045805025.1 Cytophagaceae bacterium
CAGGTTGTAACGGATTCGGTCACAAAAATTGTAGAAAATAAAGTTTACAAAATAGTCGGCGAAAATAATCCGGTGGTGGAATCGGTGATTGCTAATGTTACGGTGGGTACAAACGATCCTTCAGAGGGAAATCAGGGTCCACAGCCCCACAAAGGGAAAGTAACAGTGGCCTTTGTGGAATTTGCTAAAAGAGGAGGAGTTTCGACTTCTGATTACCTTGATAAAATCCGTGCTGAAGTAAAAGGAATGCCGGGAGTGCAGGTAACTGTTGACCAGGAAAAAAGCGGGCCTCCCACCGGTAAACCAATCAGTATTGAAATTTACGGAGACGACTTTAATGAACTGGTAACTTCCTCGAACAATTTTATCCGATATATTGATTCTCTTCAGATTCCGGGTATCGAGGAATTGAAGTCGGATCTCGACGCGATAAAACCTGAAATTGTTGTGCAGATAGACAGAGAAAGGGCCAATCGTGAGGGGGTATCCACGATGCAGATTGCCACAGAGATAAGATCTGCGATTTTAGGAAGAGAAGTTTCAAAATTCAGAGATGGCGAAGATCAATATAAAATCATGCTTCGTTACGATATCAATCAGCGGAATAATATCGATGAATTGCTGAATACTAAAATTACATTCAGAGATATGGCAATGGGAGGTGCCATCCGCCAGATTCCTCTTTCATCCGTGGCTACAGCAAAATACAGCAATACCTATGGCGGTATTAAGCGGAAAAACCAGAAGAGGGTCGCTACTATTTCATCGAATGTGCTTAACGGTTATACAGCGAATGAAATCGTGGCTAAAATCAAGGATGCTATTCCGGATTTTAAAATTAAAGATGGATATGAAATTAAGATTGGCGGAGAGCAGGAAGATCAGAAAGAGACAAGTAGTTATCTGATGTTCTCCCTCGTATTGTCAGGTATTATGATATTTATGATTCTGGTGACACAATTTAATTCTCTGGGAAGATCCTTTGTGATTATCACAGAGATCGGATTGAGTATTATAGGTGTGCTGCTGGGTTATACGCTTTTCCGGATGGAGTTTGTAATTCTTATGACCGGTATAGGTATCGTCGGACTTGCAGGGATTGTGGTAAAGAATGGAATTCTGCTCGTGGAATTCACCGATGAACTGAGAGGCAGGGGCTATAAATTAAAAAGAGCTCTTATCGAGGCCGGAAAGATCAGGCTTACGCCGGTAATTCTGACTGCCGCTTCAGCGATCCTGGGTTTGATCCCGATGGCAATTGGTTTCAACATCGATTTCGTAGGTCTGTTTACACACTTCCAACCGCACATTCACCTGGGCGGAGATAACGTGGCGTTCTGGGGACCTTTATCCTGGACAATCATTTTCGGATTGAGCTTCGCTACCTTCCTTACGCTGCTGTTGGTGCCTGCCATGTATTACAGAGGGCACATTATTAAACTTCGTTTGAGGAAGCGCTGGTACAGAATGAACTATAAAAGAGGTGTAATGCCTGTGGAGAACTGGCCTGAAGCAGAATTAGTGAAATAAGTTAAATTAATTAAAACAGAGCTGTCTCCCAAAGAGGCAGCTCTTATTTTATGCGCGGAAATCTGAATTTTATCTTTATATCCTTAGTCATTTTCATCCTACTGGATGTCTATGTATATGTGGGCATTAAGTTTCTTACACAGTCTTTTCAGCCGGATACCAGAAGAATTATTTATATTTCGTACTGGGCCATCACGGCGTTCACTCTCACGGGATACCTGATGTTCCACCTCGGTAACCCTGATCGCTGGAGTACGCTATGGAGAACATTTATCTTCTCGTTTGTGCTGGTGAATTATTTTTCTAAAATATTCGTGGCGCTGTTTCTTCTCATCGATGATCTGAAAAGACTGGTTGAATGGGTGGTTGAGCTTGTAAAAGATTTGTTCAGTAGTAAAGAGGCAGTAAAGTCAGAAGGCACTCCAATTACCCGTTCGGAATTTTTGGTAAAAACCGGTTTTCTGGTCGCCGCTGTTCCATTCGTTTCCATGAGCTATGGGATTATTGCCGGTGCACACGATTATCGGGTGCGAAGAGTAAAGCTGAGCCTGAAGAATCTTCCCGCCTCTTTCGACGGACTAACGATCGGTCAGTTGTCGGACATTCATTCGGGAAGTTTTTACAATAAGAAAGCGGTACAGGGTGGAATTGAAATGCTGCTGCGAGAAAAACCAGATCTGATCTTTTTTACGGGAGATCTCGTGAATAATGTAGCTTCCGAAGTGAATGAGTACATCGATGTGTTCAGCAAGGTAAAGGCGCCGCTGGGAGTATATTCTGTCATGGGTAATCACGATTACGGAGAATATGTAAAATGGCCTAGCCAGGCCGCAAGACAGGCAAATGTGATGGACCTGATCCGGGCTCACAAAATCATGGGCTGGAATATTCTTATGAATGAAAACCGCGTCCTGGAAAGAAACGGAGAGAAGATCGCGATCCTTGGCATTGAAAACTGGGGAACCGGACGTTGGCCTAAATACGGAAGAATGGAAGAAGCTTATAAAGGCACGGAAGATATTCCCGTAAAACTTTTACTTTCTCACGATCCCAGCCATTGGGATGCGCAGGTAAGAACTTCCTACAAAGATGTGGATGTGATGTTTGCCGGGCATACGCATGGATTTCAGTTTGGCGTAGAGATCGGCGATATACGCTGGAGTCCTTCCCAGTATTTTTATAAGCAATGGGCAGGCTTATATAAAGAAGACGAACAATATCTCTATGTGAACAGAGGCTTTGGCTTTCTGGGTTTTCCGGGAAGGATCGGAATGCCTCCGGAGATCACGATCTTTGAGCTAAAAAAAGTCTGATCCTTCACTTTTTCTTCTACTTGCAGAATTGCTCGTAAAAGTCTTTGGCCTGGATGTTCCCTAGTGACCGGGCTTTATCCCAGTCAGGGCAGGCTCCTTTTTTATCTCCCATATTATATTTCAGCACACCCCGGTTGCTGATGGCCAGTGAAAACTCCGGATTAATGGAAATGGCTTTATTGTAATCAGCCATAGCGCCTTTGTAATCTTTTAGATCGGCTTTCAGAAGTCCGCGGTTACTGTAGGCTTCTAAAAAATCGGGTTTGGTTTCGATCGCTTTGTTATAATCGGCCAGCGCACCTTTCATATCTTTCATCTCGGCTCTGGCAATACCCCGGTTACAATAGGCATCGGAATAGCCTGGTTTGAGTTCAAGTACTTTGCTATAGTCTTCGATGGCGCCCTTATGATCTTTGGAATTATTTTTAGCGAGACCCCGTTGCAGCAATGCTTCGGCATTCTGTGGCTGCAGGCTCAAAACTTTATTAAGGTCGGCCAGTCCGCCGGCAGGGTTGTTTAAATTTATTTTAGCGACCCCTCTTTTAAAGAGCGCTTCCGCATTGTTGGGGTCGCTCCGAAGGACTTCATCGTAATCGGAGATCGCTCCCGCATAATCTTTATTCTGACTTTTATTGTTCGCCCTTTGCAGGTAAGCGTTGCCGAATTCAGGATTGAGTGCCAACGCTTTTTCATTATCCTCCTGTGCGCCTTTCAGGTCGCCCATGTCTGTTCTGAGCAGGGCTCTGTTGGCATAGGCTTCGGCATTGTTGGGGTAGAGCTCAATCGCCCGGTTGAAATCATTCATAGCTCCCTGGTAATTCTTTACCATTCTTCTTGCGAGTCCGCGGTTATTCAATGCTCCTGAGTGGTAAGGGTTCAACTCCAGAACTTTGTCGTAGTCTCTGATAGCAGCCAGTGTATCCTTCATTTCGATGAAGGCATTTCCCCGGTTATAATAAGGGTCGAAATAGTCGGGTTTTAATCGGATGGCTTTGTTGTAATCTTGTTTGGCACCGCTGTAATTTTTCAGTGCAGCTCTTGCTACGCCCCGGTTGTTATAAGCTTCCGTGTGTTCAGGATTGAGCTCAATGGCTTTGTCGTACTCAGGGATGGCTCTTTCGTAGTTCTTGCGTTCTGCATATTCCACGCCCCGGTTGTTGTAAGCGATTCCTGCTTTGGGCTGCTTCTCGATCACATCGGTCCACAGGCTGAAGCTGTCGTGCCATACTTTACAACGCTCATAGGTAAAGGCAGAGAGTATCACTACATACAATACAACAGGAATAAAAGTAAAAGCTTTATCCATTTTAATCTGACTAAGGGCTATAGCAATGAGCAGGAAGAAACCGATGGAAGGCACATAGGCATAACGGTCGGCCATAATCGCCTTTCCCACCGGCAGGATCTGTAATACCAGAATGATGTTGAACAGAAAGAACATGAAACAGAAAAAATATTCCCTGGATTTTCTAATTGAATAAAAGGCGGCGGCTGTAATCAGTATGCCCAAAGCGAGATAAAGCCAGAATTCAAAAGGGATGGTGTCTTTTTCCGGATAACTATAAAAGGCCGACAGGTTAACCGGCAAGATCAATTTATACAGATACTGGCAGAAGCCATAGGCGGCAAAAAGAATTCTTTCGAAAAAATTATAATCAGGCATACCGTCGGTATCCTTTGAAAGACTTTGTGCCGAAATAGCTTTGATACCCACAAGAATGGAGATAATAAAAAAGGGTAATTTTTCCAGTATTACTTTTCGGTCAAGAAGATTTCGTTCTTTAAGCCAGTCAATAGCCATGAGTGTCAGCGAAAGAGATACGGCCATTCCTTTGGAAAGATCGGAGAGGATAAAAAACCCGATAGCAATAAAGTAGTATTTTATGTTAAATTCTTTCAGGTAACGCAGATAGAAGATCAGTGAAGCAAGGAAGAACATCGTATAAAGCACGTCCTTTCTTTCGGAAATCCAGGCCACCGACTCGACATGAATTGCATGCACGCCAAACAATGCCGATGTGACGGCGGCCAGATCGGTTCTTTCAAAAAGCAGGAAGATGAAAATAAATACCAGCGCCGTATTGACCATATGAAGGAGCAGGTTGGTGAGGTGATAGGTTTTAGGTTTCAGCTTTCCCATCGAAAAATCAAGGGCAAGACTCAGCATGGTGAGCGGGTGGTAATTTCCCATGTGGTCTTTGGTAAGCATCCTCGTTACATTTTCTTTATTGAATTTCTGGATCGTACCATTTTCATAGACATAATTGGGATCATCCCAGTTCGTAAAGCCGTTTTTCAGGGAAGGTAGATAGGCGATAAAAGTGATGATAAGAATGATAGACACAAGCAATACATGGGTGCTCATACCGGAGACTCCGGACCCTTCGTTCAGCTTAGCTTTATTCTTTTTCATATAATGGTTTAGCGGATTCCGGTTATAAATTTATAATAATTAAACATAAAAGGTATTATTATATAAAGCCGGAAAATTTTATATTTAACGGATCTATTCTCATCTACTATGAAAAAAATCTCTTCCCCGTACTTTTTTGCCATGCTGTTTTTTTGTGCATTAGCATTATTGCTTTCATCCGCTGCTTCCAATGCACAAGGTAAAAAGAAGCAGGCGCCGGATACGGCCAATGCCGAATACCTGAAAGAGAGAGCCAAACAGATACAGGAAACAGCTGGCAAATACAAGGCCAGTGCCAATGAATTGCTGACTGAATATGCCGGTTATAAAGCGCAGGCAAAATCCTGCAAAGGAGGAGCGATTGACGAAGCAAACGATGGATATAAAATGTCGGATGAAGCCGTGAAGGATTGTGAAGGGGCAGAGAAGATCGCTCAGAAGATTATTTCTGCCAAGAAAGTAGACAGCGGTATGTACAAACTGATCAAAGATGCTCAGAGAAAAATGGAGAATAGTCAGTATCTTATGCAGCAGGCTAAAGACAGGAGAAAGGAAGTGCTTTTTGAGCTGAGAGGGTGTAAATAATTTCTTAAATTGATTTTGAAGTAAATTATTACCCCATAGTTTTAGGTAAAGACTGCAAACTTTTTGCCTCCAGGGCCGGCGGCCCCGTTATCACCTTCTGCGCTGTGAGGAAACCCTCACTACCCCCGCTGCTTCCCCCGAAGATTTCTCAAGGCCTCCAGTGATAACTGCTATAGAAAATGTAAAACCCATGGTAGCTATAACACCTTTATGACACAGCATAGAGGTTAGCCTTATTTCAGCTTGGCTTTAGGGTGGGCAGAGCGCTGAAATACAGCTGCGTTCTCTATACTCGCCCTAGCGGGCGTGGAGCGAAAAGTATGATAGAGAGAAAGAAAAGTTAATTACCTGCAAAAATACGATACCTTCACGGCATTTTTATTCGAGGAAATATAGATTAATTATTTCTCCGCCGGATTTTTCTTTTTCTTCAGCAGCTTTTCAATCGTGCCGTCTACTCTGGCCTTCCGGGTCTCATCTTTCTTGGCTTCAATGATCCATCGTACATATTCCTTTTTATGAGTGAAGGAGAGTGATTCAAAATAGTTGAGTGCGGATTTATTTTTGGCAAGGGCTTTTTGTAGGTCTGCCGGCGTTTTGACAATTCTGTTTTCGGAATCAATATACTTCTGGTCTTCCTCACTGCGTCCGTCAGTGCCAGCGCGTTTTGTCCGGACCTTATCATCGATGATTTTAAATCGGCCTGCTGACCAGGTTTCATCAATGGCAATCAGACTTACTCCTTCAAAATTGAGGTCTTCCATGACCTTCCATCCTTCGTCCCGGCTAAGGTCGGTTGCGATTTTAGCGCTTTTTTTCGGGTAGGAGATCCAGAAAGAGGCCAGCGGTTTCAATAGTTTTGCTGCGGAGGGGGCCATTTTGTTCAGTTCTGCTTTAGTTCTCACGAATAGATGAACAAGATCGTGGGTACCGTTTAACGAGGTTTCCAGTTTTACATCCTTCGGAAGTTTACCAAGACTTTTAATGTATCCTTCCGGTGCATGTATAATGGCAATCTGCATCCCTTCCTGGATCCGTAGTTTTTTGATAACAGGATGTTGCATTGAATATTTTCTCTAGCGTGAATACAAAATCATTTTATGTTCCGATAACATGGAACAGGTAGTTTTGTTGGATTGAATCCTTCCTTAGTTCTGTTCGAATGCCCGCGCTGATCTTTTAAACCGGGAGTATTTACGGTTAACAAATAAACGACTGGTTATCAGTTTTTTTTCGGCATTCAAAAAGTACGCCTTGCATTCATTTGCCAGGGCCTTTTCCTTTTTTAATCGGGAAATAAGCTTGGTAATCAGCTCTTTCTGAGATAATCCCCTTTCTACGACCTCCTGAGAGGAGAGATCTATGGCTTTGAATTCTTCTGGGGTTTTGAAGAGTTGGAAATAGATCTCACGGACGGATGTTTCTGGAATAGTTTCGCTCATGATAAAAAAGTCTATTGGGTAAATAGTAATACAAATGTATAAAAATTTAATAATCAATGCGATATGTGAATAAGTTTCTTAAGGGCCCATTTTACCTGAAATGACTTATTTGAGCATTTTCCCACTATTTTTGATAAGATTATTAAAAAAACCTTATTTTTACGCTCCAACTGATGGCGAAGTGGCGGAATTGGTAGACGCGCACGTTTCAGGGGCGTGTGGTTCACACCGTGTGGGTTCAAGTCCCACCTTCGTCACTATTTAATAATAGATTCTCTTTCCGAAAATTCCCCCTTACCGGCTTCTCCACGTTTTCTTCGGGCATTAAGATATTTTGAAGTACTTTGTGTTTTCAATCCAGGCAGAAAGGTGCACAATAATTATTATTTTATCCACCGCTTATCTTCAGAGCTTCAGGAAAGTCTTGCAGGAGCGGAGCTTCAGGAATGCTTCAGCCAGAATAAATCGGAGCTGGTTATTTCATGGGTCAAAAAGGATAAGTCAGACGGTTATCTCATTGCCACGCTCGGCGCCGATTTTTCCAGCTTGTATATGCCCGGGGAATTTCATAAAGCGAGACACAACGCCGTCCCTTATTTTCAGGACTTGTATGGTGCGAAGTTAAAGCGCATCGTACAAGCG
>JBJMLY010000534.1:0-3709 GCA_045805025.1 Cytophagaceae bacterium
ATATATCTAAAAATCAGTATGTAATATAAATAAAAATCCTATAGTTCATTAATATTACCGTATTGTACAGAAATCTTCCTTTCAGAAAGGAAGATTATTCAACTACTGTCATCCTCCCTAAACCTAGTCCAGCATTTTTATTTTTTTACTGCACCATTTTTTAAACCGTTTATCGGTGGATTGGCTTTTGGCGGCGAGCAGCACTTTCGATAAATCAGGTTTAAAATATTCCTTGGCAAGGTATTCATTGATGCACTTGTCAGCCTGGCTGTACGCTTTTTCCATTGTTGCCTTATCCTTTACTTTTACAGAGCTTCCGATCAACAGCAGGTTTAGCTTTATTTTAACAGTCAGAGAAGAAACGTAGCGTCTTGACGAAGCCAGCAGCATATCATGCACCGCCGGATCGCCGCCAACCTTTTCGGTATAGCGCATCATAAGCGGATAGAATTTATCAAAATACCGGTCGTATTTAAAGTAACCAGAAGTATATTCCTGGGCAATGTCATTAAACGTTTCCAGCGATCTTTCCTTACCCGGCCCGTATTTTTCAAGAGCGTCATACCAGTGTTCGTACCATAAAGCCAGCCTGGCCGTATCTTTCCACTGCAACATGGTAAGCGCCGCATAGCCATACATACGATGAGCCGTTTCCCAGGTGCTGTCACAATCGGGGCATTTTCTGATCATGTGCAAAAAAGAGTTTTCAGCAACAAAATAACATCTGCAACCGATGATTTCCGATAAATTAGAACTGATGGATATCTCGTAATTTTCCCGGGGAGTGCCATCAGGAGCCCCGTCATCCTCTTTGTACCAGGGAGAAATATGACCCTGATCCAGCTGCCGGTCAAGCACGGCGAGCCACTCTGCTTCATTCTTTTGCAGCTTCTCTTCCTGTCTGGTCAGACAATAAAACCTTCGCAGTTCATTCAAGGCCCAGCGGTATTCATCGTCGCTCTGATTTTTTCTGACGTCCATCCATTCCAGGTAATTCTTTTCCGCCATTGCCATGTCTTTATAAAGCTCATAAATACTGGCCATATTATAAAGAGAAACGGCGGTCAGATTCTTGAACTTAAGCGATTTGGCTTCAGTGAGTGCCGTTTGTGCATAATACAGGGCTGTATCCTTGTATTTTTTTGTATACAAAGCGGCTATTTTATTGATTAATTCCAGGCGAAGAGAATCGTCATTCCTGTTTCCTTTTTTGCTTTCCAGCACATAAAGCTTAGCCCTGAAAGACTTTAACGAATCTTCTGCCGGACGACCATATAATCTTTGTAAATTATAGATACTCCTTTGTGAATAAGATGTACTGGTTAAAAGTATCAGAAAAAGAAGAGGGATGATTCCCTGGTTTAAAAAATAGCGCATATTGATGGATTCAATTAATAGAACCCAATATAAGGGTTTACCGGGAGACAGGTATAGTAATTGCCTTAAAAGAGCTTCCACCTTGAAGCAATAAAGCCATATTTAATTATCCGATTATTAAAGACTTCTGACTGAATATTCACCGCGATTCCTTACTTTTAGCAGCCAGGATCAAACATGAGCTCAGCTTTTTTACGTGTAGATCAGCAATCCTTTAAAATTATTCGTACTTAATTTTTTCACCTATGAAACTAAAGCTCATCCCCGTCCTCACGGAAATTTCGTCTGTGTCCGATGTTAAAAAACTTTCTCCCATCCAGCTGCAGCAAATGGATATAGAAATTGCCGCTTATTTCGGAAAGGCTACTTCTCTGGCAGAAGCTTTTAAACATGGAGAATTCAGCATCGATTTTTATCGTGTAACCGAAGAAAACAAGGAGGCTGCCTTATATGATTTTTGTCAGGCTAATATGGAAGCAGGAATAGTGTTTTTACCGGACAGCACAGATCTGGCAGGCATTGAAATGCTGGAATGCTTTTTTGGCGTTATGGCCGGCTTCGAAAAACAAGCTTCTGAACTTGAAAAAATTGCCGATGCACTCAATGAGGCACCCATGGAAGAGTAATTTTCATCTTACACCCATTTTTTTTAAAAACATACTGACAATAAGCCACAAGACTGTATGTATAACAAATTTTACCCTGTTTATTGAATAATTATTTATCCGATTATCCTTATATTTCAAGTTGTTAAACAACCTGTTTCCAACTTAAAAACATACCTATTATGGCAAAGAAGAAAGTTAAAAAAACAGTAAAGAAAGCAGCCAGTAAAAAACCGGCAGCAAAAAAGATCGCAAAAACACCGGCTAAGAAACCTGCGAAAAAAGTAGCGAGCAAAAAGCCCGTTGCTAAAAAGGCAGTCAAGAAACCAGCGAAAAAAGCAGCGAGCAGAAAACCAGCGGCTCAGCCTCAGGCGATCAAAAAAACAACCACCATCAGTCCTTATATTAACTTCAATGGCAACTGCGAAGATGCCTTTAATTTTTACAAATCGGTATTCGGCGGAGAGTTTGCCATGGTATCACGTTTTAATTCCGCACCTAGCATGCCAGATCAGCCTTCTATTCCGGAATCAGAAGGCAATAAGATTATGCACATTTCATTACCCATAAGTCAGGAAACCATTCTGATGGGCAGCGATACTTCTGAAGCATTCGGACATGTGAGTACGCCCGGAAATAATTTTTCTATTTCCATCAACACTGTCAGTGAAAACGAAGCTGATCGCCTGTTCAATGGCCTTTCTGCAGGCGGTGAAGTAACCATGCCTATTTCCAAAACGTTCTGGGGTTCCTATTTCGGAATGTTAATCGATAAATTCGGCATTCACTGGATGGTAAGCTGTGAGCTGAAGCCAATGAATAAGTAATAAACCTGAGAATAATCGCTTCTCTGTCTCAACTAAAAAAACCACTGTATAGCCGGTGGTTTTTTTATTGGACGTAAATTATCTTTCCCAGCTGCTGCAAGATCTCTTCTTAAAACAGCAAAGGAAACCGGTCTTCTTTTTATTATCGGCACATCCGGAGCCACAAACCTGCCACAGCAAATCGTACGGCAGACACTAAAATACAGTGGCCTTATTGTTGATATTAATACCGAAACGGGTAGATTCTCAGTAATAGCTGAATCCAGGAAAAATGGATTTGTAATAAAGGGCAGCGGCGGAGAAATACTTCCATTGCCTGCGAAAGAAATAAAAAAAGATACAATCCGAAGTAAGCTAGGTTCTATCGCTTTATAAACAGCAATTCACAATTCAGATCAGACCATTTGGACGCATACATGGGGAGCCTCCGGTCGCGACCGAAGTAAGCGCCATAATCGATAACGTCGTAACCCATTTTTTCAATTTTCTGGATCATAGCAATCGTCTGCGCCAGTGTATACTCAGTAGAACAGTGGTGATGAAATTCGATGCTTACCTGAGGTACACTGAGGTTTTCCAGCTTTTCGATCATCGCATATTCCGCCCCTTCAATATCCAGCTTGAGGTAAGAAACTCCACTATATTCCCTGAGAAGATCGGGAATCGTTACCGATTCGCAGATAAAATAATTTTTCGCGGCAGCGTCACGGTGCTGGGAAGATACCGAGGACATCCCATCGTTTTCTCCGAAATAAAGTCTGATCGGCTCATTGGTACCGCTCAGGGCTTTTTTTACATATATATAATTTTCCTGAAGAACAGGTTGTTTCTGCCTGCGTTTCTCAATATAGTCGGCGGCTGTATTTGTGGGATCTATACCTACTACTTTCACGCCCTTTC
>JBJMLY010000535.1:0-5148 GCA_045805025.1 Cytophagaceae bacterium
AAGTCATTTACGAACCGGGGAGGATAAGGTTTTTCGGGTATATCGTCGGCCCAGGCATGAAAGGCTGTAATTAAAAAAAAGAATATAAGCGCTATTCTGTTCACAATGCTAGTTATTACCGAAAGAAATATCGTCCGAAAGTTCATTTACGTCTCCTTTGCTGAAAGGAAAATGCTTCTTCAATTGCTTTCCGGCTTCGGCAATCCCTTCACTGAGACCCTTGGCAAAATTGCCCGCCTTAAAATCCGTCTGCATATTGTTCTTGATCTTTTCCCAAAAATCCGCCGGGACTGCGGAATTGATACCGGCATCTCCAAGAATGGCGAATTTTTTATCTTCCACGGCCAGGTAAAACAGCACGCCGTTGCGGAGCTTGGTTTTATTCATTTTCAGCATAGCAAATACTTCCGCTGCTCTGTCCATCGTATCTTTCTTGCAGCGGTTTTCCACGTGAACCTGAATTTCTCCGCTGGTATTCTTCTCTGCTTCTTTGATTGCTTCGAGAATGATCTTCTCTTCTTCCCGGTTGAAAAAATGTGTTGCCATAGTTCTTAGAATTTAACTTCAGGGGCCTTTTCTGACCCAGGTGCTGCCGTAAAATATCCTTTCGCGGTAAACCCAAACCAGCCCGAGAACATCACATTCGGGAACTGACGGATATACGTATTATACTCCTGTACAGCAGTATTGAATTTCATTCTTTCCACCGCAATGCGATTCTCCGTTCCTTCCAGCTGTGCCTGTAACGCCATGAAGTTTTCATTCGCCTGCAGGGTAGGGTAATTTTCATTGATAAACTTCATACCTCCGGCAACAACGGCAGTCAGGTTATCCTGTGCAGCCTGGAACTTCTGTACATTCTCAGGGCTCAGGTTATTGGCATCAATATTAATGCTGGTAGCCTTGGCTCTTGCCTCGGTGATCTGCGTGAAAACTTTTTCTTCGTGAGTGGCATATCCTTTCACGGTATTCACCAGGTTTGGAATAAGATCCGCTCTTCTCTGATAAACATTTTCTACTTGTCCCCAGGCAGATGCGACCTTTTCCTGACGTTCCACTCCTCCGTTATAACCGCAGGAGCTTAAGGATGAAACCAGGATGGCAAATGCAAGAATATTAAAAAAGACTCTTTTCATGTTGGTTATTAATTAGGCTGTCTACAAATATAATTTTTTTAACGAGAAATCCGCCAATTTGTGTTCCGATTTTGGGCTTTATCCAACCGACGGTTCTTATACGTAAAGACGAACGAAAGAGGCATATATTTTTATTGACCGATAATAGTCACGGTAATTTTTCTGGCCTCCGCCCTATCCCTGTGCTCACAGAGGTAAATGCCCTGCCAGGTACCCAGGTTGAAACGACCCTCCGTCACGGGAATGCTGACTGAGCTGCCCAGCAAAGAAGCCTTAATGTGGGCGGGCATGTCATCCGGCCCTTCGGTATCATGCCTGTAGTAAGGGGCATTTTCCGGGACCATCACATTAAAATGTCTTTCGAAATCGCCTCTTACCGTGGGGTCTGCATTCTCATTGATCGTCAGGGAAGCAGAAGTATGATGAATAAAAACCTGCGCGATGCCGGCCTTCATGCTTTTCAGCTCAGGTATAGCGCTTTCAATGCTCCGGGTAATTAAATGGAATCCCCGCTGAAAAGCAGGCAGGGAAAATGTCTTCTGGTAACAGTTCATAGCCAACTAATTTATAAGAAAAGGAGTATATTGTAAGTGCATGTCCAGAATATTTTGCGGCTTTATCCTGCTTACCATACTTTCCGCTTTTCCGTCAGAAGCTCAGGTAACATTTACCAGTTCCAACCTCCCTATCGTACTCATTACGACCAACGGACAAACAATTGCCGATGAGCCCAAAGTGCCTGTACAGATGGGAATTATCGACAATGGCCCGAATGTAAGAAACTTCGTTACCGACTCACCCACTAATTATAATAACTATGCCGGGATTGAGTTCAGAGGATCTTCTTCCCAGTCTTTCCCCCAGAAATCCTACGGCTTTGTAACCCAGGATAATGCGGGAATCCCGCTCAATGTCTCCCTGCTGGGCATGCCTGCCGAGCACGACTGGATCCTTTATGCTCCTTACGACGACAAAACCCTGATCCGGAATATCATTACCTACGAACTTTCCAGAACGATGGGACATTATGCCGCCCGGACCAAACTCTGCGAGCTGGTTATTGACGGTAACTATCAGGGAGTTTATGTGCTGATGGAAAAAATTAAGAGAGATCAGGGCAGGGTCGACATATCGAAGCTTACCGTGAATGACGTGGACGGGGATAATCTTACCGGAGGCTACATTTTCAAAGTGGATAAAACCACAGGTAACGGAGGAGGCGGATGGTATTCCAATTTTGCACCGGCGGTAAGCTACTTCGGACAACAGATTTACTTTTTGTATGATTATCCCAAAGACACCGATATTACACCTGAACAGCAGACCTATATTCAGAACTTCGTCAATGATTTTGAAACGGCTCTGGCAGGAAGCTCCTTCAGCAACCCGGCAACCGGATACAGAAGATTTATCAACACGGCTTCGTTCATCGACTTCCTCATCATCAATGAAGCAAGCCGCAACGTTGATGGATACAGACTCAGCACGTTCTTATATAAAGAAAAGAACACCAAATCGGATCAGATCTTTATCGGCCCGGTCTGGGATTATAACCTGGCCTGGTGGAATGCAGACTATTGCGACGGAAACCTGGCTACGGGCTGGGCCTATAACTTCGGACAATCATGTTACTGGGATGGGAGCCAGATTCCTTTCTGGTGGAAGAGACTTCTGCAGGATCCGGCTTTTAGCAACCAGCTGAAATGCCGCTGGACTTCCATGCGCAACACAATTATGAGCGAAACTTCGCTGTATGCCAAAATTGATTCTCTGACAGATTACCTGGCTGAAGCACAGGTAAGACATTTCCAGCAATGGCCAATTCTGGGTCAATACACCTGGCCAAACCCAAGTCCGATTGCATCGGATTATGACGGAGAAATAATCAACCTGAAAACCTGGATCACGCAGCGGTTTGCCTGGCTGGATTCGAATATGCCGGGTACATGTTCAGTATCCAGCGTATTGAAGCCAAACGATGATCAATCACTACAGGTCTATCCAAATCCATTCAAAGAAAATTTTACGCTAAACCTTACTCTGGATCAGGCGGATGAAATAAAAATAACACTGCTTAACACACTCGGACAATCTGTAAAGGAGTTGATGTATAAAGGACAGGCCGGAAATAATTCTCTCTGCCTGGATGAGCTGGGTACCCTTCCTGCCGGCTCTTATCTGCTGAAAGCGGATTTTACTTCAGGAAGCCATCTTGTAAAAATTCTGCACTATTAGAAGGAATGATTACCTTGAAAAAGCGTACATCGTAGAAGGGGGTTATGGAACGGTAGAAGTTGATAGCCCGAAGCGCTTTCTTTCGTAATCTTTTATGCTGATCAATATGCTTCCAGAAACCAGTATCCGGACTGAAAAGCTGCTCGGCCATACAATTAAAATCTTCTTCCACCGAAGCAGTAGAATACTGGTAAACAAAGCCTTTACGCAACAAATCTTCGGATTGTTTACTCATTTTAGCCCCGGTTTCAATCATCTTCCGCCCATCTCCGCCATACCGGAAGCCCGCAGGATTTATTCTTCCCCATTTTTCCCGGTCAAAAAACTGCGGATAATTTTTTAGCAGAATGCTTGAAAATTCGTGGTGAATTCCCTGCTCGGAATAGAGCTCATTCATATCGTAGATTATATATAAAGCCGCGGGAAAAGCAGAATAAGTGCCTCCCCAGTCAAAGCCGTTCACCTTAATTGAATCCATTACGTAAATCTTCTTCAGATTTTTCCGGAGAAGCGCATCAGGGTATTTCCTCAATGCTCTAACTACCATCTCACATGCCTTTTGTACATGGTTGTCAGGTAAAATCACTGCTCTGTATTCCGAGCCTTTCCTGAAGAGACTACTATCAATCGACCAGATTATTTCTACGCCTGTTCTTTCATCCACGATCTTATTTTCTGAAAAGGATTCCAGAGACGCGAAGCAAAAAAAAGAAATGAGCAGGTATCTGGTCTTGCTATTTCTCATAGGCGCCGATATCAGGATTGGCATCCCGGAGTTTATTATCCAGGTCATAACCGATGCCGGTAATTTTTCCTGCATCAATCAAGGGCGAACCGGTACTGTCGGGATGGAAATTTGCTCCGGCAGGATTCTGAAACAGGGGATTTGTGTTCAATGAATTGCTTCCGCTTACCGGAACTGCTTTTTTGATCAGGCAATTGTCGGCCTTCACATCCATACCGCTGCTGCCATTGTCGGCCAGCACAAGTTCATCACTGTTCAGGTCTCCATATATTACCGTATTGATCATCCTGGAATAAAGCATTCCCGAACCTGCAGCATTAAAATTGCCCAGCAGCACTGCCGGGTCCGAACGGAAAAATGTATAAGAATAAGCGGCGAATGTGCAGTGCCTGAAAAAATAATTTCCGCCTGCATTGCCCGATACAAGATTGCCGGCGCAATTGCTTACGAGGCAATTAAAGGCATACAGATCGGTAGCGCTGGCGTCGATTCCTTTTTCGCTCATATTCCGGATGATGGAATTGGAGATCTGCAGCTCCGCGATGGTATCCGCATCGCTCTCCTGCTTCATAAGAATTCCGGTTTGCGCATTTTTAATAAAGGCCCAATCGATCATGTTGTTCTTGCTTCCGCTTTCGAAGATAATCCCTCCCCATTGTCCGGGCAGATTACTGTAATTATTGCCCATGTTATCTCCCGAAAAACGGACCAGGCTGTCGGGGGCGCCTTGCACCAGCAGAGTACCCTGCACATCCAGCAATGAATTTTTATGCCCGTATACTTTCGTTCCCTTGCTGATGGTGAGCGTACAGCCGGCAGGAACGGTGACGGTATTATAGAGCACATAAGGCTTGGGTGAATTCCAGGTCGTATTGCAGGGCAGTGTCGTGTTATTTAGAAAGTTGGCGTCCTGTCCGTAAGCGACCAGGTTCACCTGCTGTATATTTTCGTTGGTGTTGAAAATGATGGAATCGGCGACCAGGTAAGGCAGGTTCTGACTATGCGGATCGATCCGCACTTTAACCAGAACGA